>CAZTTX010000104.1:0-1583 GCA_964616085.1 uncultured Methanosarcinales archaeon | reverse complement strand
TGTGAAGTAGTGGTCAGAGGAAAGAGAACAAAGTTGAAGAAAGGAAAAGCCAAAGGCTTTTCTCTAGCTTGAAGGCCACTCATCCCTTCCGTACTCCGTGAAACCCATCGCCTCGATCTCGTAGTCGACTACAAGGGCGTCTACATAGAAACCTACGACTGATTCTGGAAGAGCATCAGTATCGACATCGAACCTGAACACGATTCCCATGCAATGCTCGTCATAATCGTAACAACCTTCTGTAGGGCGGTAATTGCCCATGAACATGAGACCGGAACCATTATACTCCATGTAGTTGTGTTCTTTCCTTATCTGCTCAGCGACAAGGTTCATGATGTCTGAAATAGAGTCCTTTGTCCTATGAATCTCTTCCTGGTAGATCACGCTCTCGTCGATCTGGATCCTTTCACTGGCCCTGCTATAAGGAATCTCGTCTATATCAACAGATACCTCTGTAGAGTCCACGAATGCGAAAAGAGAGACCATGCCCACACCGAAAATCAGGAAGGGGATAAGTATGAGGAGCACTGCAAGGATTATGACAATCCAGATTGCTTTCTTGCTATCCGAACTAGTCTTTGCTGAAGAAGTCCTTGATGAAGACTTCTTAGGATCCTCTGGATTCGGCATGACGACAGCCGCTATTATGTAGAATAACAATGCCATCCCTTGAGTCAAGAATATAGCAAGTATCCAGAGCAGCCTTACCAATGTCACATCAACATCTAGGTATTTGGCCATGCCTGAGCATACACCTTCTATCATACTGTCCTTCTTATCCTTGACAAGCCGTTTCTTATCTTTGGATTTGTTGCGTGAATTGCGTGAATCTGATGCTTTTGACTCTCTCGCGCTCACTATGCGTTTCTTGTCCCTACCTATCGCGAGATAGATTATCGCACCGAATATGTTGAAGAAGAATATTATCGCTAACCATAGGGGCTTGTCTTGTGGTTCTGACTTCGAGGTTATGCAATCTACCAATGCCCATATCCATACTGCCAGCACAAACAGCCCGAAAAAGATTGCTATCGATGCTAACACTGCCATATTTGTCATACCGAACATCCTTAACATCTTGCACCTCTAATATTCATCATGGTTAAGCAAGAATTTCCCTTTATAAAGTATTGCATTACATTAGGGAAAATGCATCATCACTATACATATGATCCAGATGGGAGCATCCATAACATACAAAAACATTAAATAATGATTGTGTGCAACACAGGACATGAAAGATACTGATGCTATAGTTGCAGCATTCATCAGAGATAATGGCATAGACGCAGAACACATGGTCTTCGATAAGTCATGCCACAGCGTAGATGAAGCGGCCGCTGCCGCAGGAGTGTCTCCTAGTGACCTGGTGAAAAGCATCTGCATGCTGGACGATGATGATAATCTTATCGTCGCTATCGTAAACGGCAAAGACAGGGCAAGCACCTCGAGAGTCGCCAAAGCCCTAGAAACATCAAGACCCAGAATCGCCGAACCACAAGAGGTCATGGAAATTACAGGGTTCCCCGTAGGCGGTACACCACCTTTAGGTTTTGAGGCAACTTTCATAATGGATGAGAGAA
>CAZTTX010000103.1:0-1617 GCA_964616085.1 uncultured Methanosarcinales archaeon | reverse complement strand
AGCAGCTCGGTATTGCTGTAGGCGTACAGGGAACACCAGGATTCGTCATCAATGGTGAAGTTGTCTCTGGAGCACAGCCATTCAACGTGTTCGAACAGGTCATAGAGGAAGCGCTCAACTGAGACCTTATGGTCTCTTTTTTTATTTTTTTATTTCATTTGGACTTCTCATGGTACTAATCATCCACTATCCTGAGTATCCTAACTTGAAGATCATCATCCTTAACGGACTCTATCTTGAATCTCATCCTACCTGGCATGAAAGCATTATCCCTTGGCTCGATGCCACCTGTAAGGTCAGAGCCATTCTCTACGCCTTCGGGTGTCAGAGGAACATCAGTGAAGAACACAAGATCTGCCTTGCCACCATATAATTTTGCTGTCACGATGAACTCGCTCAACATATCCCCATACCCTGGGTTTATACTCATTCCAATTATCTTCTCTGGAGCATCGAACTCTAATGATAGATTTTTAGATTCTTCATAATCATACATGAACTCCGCAGCAGAAATCACTTCACGGCCAAAAGAATTTATCTGCTCTGATATCACGCGGTCACCAGAGTGGTCACTGTACTGCTGGAAAAGGAAGAGTGAGGGTATCATCAAGGTGAAAGCTATACCGACAATCATCATGAACTCGACCGCGGACTGTGCTTTAACAATCATCTTGCACGCTCCACACGGGTGAATACCCTTCCCGTGATATTATGCATAGAGTCGGGTGAGCTTCCTACAGCATTATATTGGAAAGTCATGAAAACTTCATGCTTCATGCCTTCACGCAGACCTACCGATGCTGTATCGCACTGGCTGAAATTGAAGAACATGTTCTCACCTTGCTGCCAGATTTCCCCTGAAAGATTATGCTCCCCTGTGCCACACGAACCTTGGGCGTCTGCACAGAAGTATCCATCATCACCCTCAACGCCAGGGACACGCAGGTAGCATTCATCTATGCGCACGGAAGCTCCGAGATTATTGTCAAGTGTCAGATAAACGCTACCGTCCTCATTGCCTGGTGCAGAAGAGCTCACAAGAAATTTCTCTTTGCATTCAATTTCTGAGCTGAACTCACACTCATCAGGCAGCACCCCTATGAAATTCAAAAGATCCAGATAGAATAAGGCACCTATGAAACCAAGTATCAATATGAACACCCAACCATACGTAACCAATAGCTCCACAGCGCTCTGTGATCTCTTGAATTTAAGCATAAGCAATTTCATATTCTGAGGTTTATAAATCTTCAGAAAATCAGCCAAACCAAGAATGTAGAAAAAGAACGCTCAAGCATAAGTAATATTCTTCTCTGAAATTCATAAAAATTTTGCTAAGTAATCATTTCTCAAGATGTATGGTCCTAGTTGGGAATGCAAAGCCCATACCAGCCTTCTCGATGCGCTCCTTAAGCTGCAGGTTGATCTCCTGCTGCGTATCCATATATACCGAATAATCAGGACTGCCCACATAGTAAGCGACCTCGAAGTCTAAGCTAGAGTCTGCAAACTCCTTGAAATGGACTCTGTCCAAGTCTGCACCATCAATACCCTCGAAGATCCCTTTGACTATCTCAGGGACCTGTCTCAACTTCTTTGCAGAGGTGTCATATGTCA
>CAZTTX010000102.1:0-1667 GCA_964616085.1 uncultured Methanosarcinales archaeon | reverse complement strand
CCAGGAAGAACATGATAGGGCTCGCCAACGCAAGAAGGTCCCGATATAACTCTTTTTGCCTCATAGAACTACGTAGCTGGAAATCTATTTATCTCTTTCGCTCAGCCACCAACAGTCTTATTGATGTCCCTACATATCTCGATACCCGCACAATCATATATAGGTGGATAGGAATCCATGACCGACAGTGGACCTGCACATAGGCATTCCTCATAATGCATCTCTCCCTCAATAGGCATATCCTTATCATGTGCTACAGTAACGATCTTGAAATTAGTGTAAGAGCTGAAGAAAAACGAGTTCCCCACATATATCAAGAATAGCGCCCCTATGAGCGATATCATGATCATTGGCATTTTTGTCATAGAGAAAAAAGCATCTCCAGCTATTTAAATTCGCCTAGATGCTTAGGGCAAAGCCAGAGATTGTTTTTTAAGATTTATGAAAGATTACTCATGAATTAAGATAAGAATTTCTTTCTAGAGTAATCTTTAACACCATATATAAGGGAAAGATACCAACTCATCTGTATGGAGGTGGTGGTAATGCACTATGATGGTTGGTATGAAGAAGTTGATGCGTTCGAAAGATTCGGTTTCCTACCGAAAGCTGATAAGGAAAATTGGAGAGGTGTGATATGAGAAGTCTTTGGAGGTATCATCTCACTATCCCAGTACCTTGAGTGTCATAGCCGTCTTCGGCTACACCCCAGCGCAGAGGTATTTCGGGGTATCTATTGTGCTGATAACTAATGATTTCCGGAATCACGGATGCTTCGGATATGCCCGCCCATGAGCCATCACCGATTAGATGGGTGAAGCCCTTCTCTTTACGTCCGTAGACAGCAATGTCGTGCTCTGACATGTAACTATCGAATCTTGAGTTCAGGTCTTCCATCATGTAATGTAGTTCCTTCTGAAGCAAGTACCGACGTTCTGAAGACAATCTCTGTGATCCTATGACGTCAAACAGCAATAGGCATATGCCATTTCGTGCAATCATATCTTCAGCGATATCCACAATATCATCAATAGTTTCACGTGCCATATAATTGTACAAGATAAAATAAAATAAAAAATTATTCCAGAATTAACTTCACAGAATTCTATTGTTTGCCAGATTCTTAAGCTTTGTTGACTTGCACGGCCTTCGGTCCTCTGTCTCCCTGCTCGACTTCGAAAGTCACTTCGTCGTTCTCTGTTATCTCAACGCCATCAGCTAGGCCTGAGATGTGGACGAAGTAGTCCTTTCCGTCTTCTGCGGAGATGAAACCGAAACCCTTGTTTTCGTTAAAAAACTTTACAGTTCCGTTCATTTATTTCTCCTCTAATCTATTCCATCCGTTCGAAGAAACTAAGTTTCCCATCCCGGATAGAAGCAACTAACACACCGCCACTTTTAAATCTTCCTGTTTTCAAGCTAAATCAACAGATCATTCGACCGTGACGCTTTTTGCTAGGTTACGTGGCTTGTCGACATCAATACCCTTCAGATCAGCTATATGATACGCCAGAAGCTGTAAAGGTATGACATTCATGATCGGGGAGAACTCTTCTCCGGCCGACGGTATCTCAAAAACATAATCTGAAAGATTTGCTATGTCCCTCCCAACAGCATCAGTCACAGTCAATATCTTCCCCTTTCTTGCCTTTATCTCCTGCATATTG
>CAZTTX010000101.1:0-1764 GCA_964616085.1 uncultured Methanosarcinales archaeon | reverse complement strand
AAGAGGTTTATATATTTTTCGTTTTACGGTTATTCGGAAATACCGAATAAATCAATAATTTTATATAGTTGTATATTCTCAAATTCCTGTGAGGGGTTAATTGCATGGAGTGCATAGCATATTATGACAAAAAGACGCTGGAGATACTCGATTTTCTGCCCAAAAGCATTGACAATTCTTTCCAGTCGAGGATTCTCGAGCTATGGTCCCAAGATATACCCAGGAAGATCCTGATGTATCTTTCGACCGAAGAGAACGTCACCGCCCCAAAGATAAAGAATGCTATAGGGCACTCCGTGTCAACCCTCCATGAGAACATAAAGAAGCTTGAGGATGGCGGTCTCATCGAGACGAAGATGATTTACATAGGCAATAAGCAGAAAGTGATAAGGCCAAGAGTGATCTTCGTGACGAAGAACCCCAAGTTCAGGTCAGTAGTCAAGAATTTCCTCTCAAAAGGCATCTGGATTGACTCTGAGAGATCCAGGAAGATAATCAGCTTCCTACAAGAAAATCATAAGAAAGCGTTCACAGCGGAAGAGATCTCTTCGAAGACAGGAATTCCTGTAGACGAGATACATTCGTTGCTCAGCAACTGGGATTCCCAGATCACAAGAGCATTCTCAGATTTCCTGAAAGAGAAACCTTTCGAGAAGAAGATAATGTATAAGGGCAAGAAGCCGAAAGAGAACGACAGCAAAAGCAACTTCGTCCTCTAGAAAGCAAGAAGAATTTCTTATTCAGGAAATCCTAAATGATTAGCATTAACATCAGATTCCCGTATGAGAAGGTTACAATCAACGATAGAAGGAAGCTCGGAACAAAAGGCACGCCGTGCTTGACTTTAATCTTGTCAATCTTGTCTTGCTTCTGGAATCTGCGCAACATGGCTATGTCTTTGGTCTCGAGACCTATGCGTTTATCTGTTGAGAAGACCACCTTGCCCTCGACCTTTATGTCATCAAAAGGCCAATCGCCTTCAACGAGCTGGTCGGGCCTGACTAGCCTGTACATACACGCATTCTCTACAGACTTGACAAGTATGAACAGATAGAAGAAGCCCAAGACCATGACTGAGAATGCAAGAGCGAGCACCATAGCATAACCCATTTCAGTGAAACGATAAGCAAGGAAGCCCACAATGAGCACGACTAACGCAAACACATGCGTAAGGAGCATTACTTTCCTTATTGAAGGATGCGACATCCACTTCTTCCATGAGGATCTTAGATCACTCAGATGGAAAAGGCCTATCCCCAGTGTCCAGAGTAAGCCATAGACTGCCCCTACAAGAAGCAGATTCATCCAGAAAGCCAAAAGAAGAGGCAATCCGAAGAGCTGAGGCTCGAAGTAGGCATATAAGAACGTGGGATATGTGGCGAATAGGGCTCCCATCGCCATCAGCATCTTGCTGTCTCCACCACCCCATTGTCCTGTGAGGAACATAGCATACGCCAGGGCCAAGAAAACACCGAAACCGAGCAACCCATAAAGAAAGAAAGACCAGTTTTCTGAATCAAGAGAATGGATAAGACGGAGCCCCAAGCCAGAGAATATGAGGAAGTAGTTCACAGAATCTGCGACCTCACGCTTCTTTATGTCCGTGATCGATCCGATGATAAGGCCTATTACACCAACAGACAATAGGATATATTCCACATGCATGAATCTCTGATAGCTACCGGAGGTTTATAAAAGTATTGAGCATAAGGGTTTGTCCCAAAAGGTAGAAAAATGTATACTGGCCGTAGCAGTCGGCTGGTG
>CAZTTX010000100.1:0-1792 GCA_964616085.1 uncultured Methanosarcinales archaeon | reverse complement strand
GGAGATACACGATCAACCATTCGAGGCACTCATGTATTCAAAAAAAGTATTGGAGGACATTTCACGATGACATCTGCAGATTACTACTACCAGACACCCATAATGAAGAGGACGCTTGAGTATCTAGGTGAGGCAGTCTATGTCAAAGGATCAGACCCAAATCCAGACACAGGAAAGAGGTATAGGAGATTCAATGACATAATACACGCCATGGGTGATGGGGTTGACCTCCACAGGAGCAACATAGATTTCAACAGCCTGGTCCTGGTCCTTGATATAGAGTATGGTAATAGGGATCGGCCAGGGGAGATATTCCACAATCCTCTCGAGACCTTCGCTAAGATGGAACCCACAAAGCAGAAGATATCCTCACTGCTTGAAGAGAACGATATAGATTCTCTCGAGACCATGACGGGCCAGGGATATAATCACGCGATGTCTGTACCAAGAGATTCTCAGACATATTCTGCTTTACTAAAGCTAGGCAAGGCATTAAGAGTGATGCCGTGGACAGCTGCCAAGAGGCTTCTCGAGAAACAAGACCAATACGAGAATCTTCCTCTGTTGAGGGATCATGTGGCCTCAACAGCATTCGGAAGATTGAATGACCACATTTTTGACAGGATCAGGAACGGTTCGGGGCTTGAGATGAAGACCTCAGATATTTTTGATGAGCCCGAGATATCTATCTTCGATACTACACAACACGGGTACTTATTGAACAGGAGAGCATTCAGGATAGCCTACTCTCTGCATCAGAAATTCATGATGCACCCGAAATACAATTATCAAGGACCTGCAATCGTCACACTGCCTAGCGAGGGCATACCATTAGAAGAAAGGGCGAAGATTCGGCAGGACGAGCGCGATAATTATGGTGGTGCAGTAGAGTTAGCAAGAGAGACCAATACTGAACTTCCCTGTGCGAATCTGACTAGCCTGATAACTGATTACTTATTATCAGAGACCTTCGAGAGGCATAAGGCCCTTTCTCAAGGTTTAGGCAAGGGTGATATTGATAGCCATGAGAAGGAATACGTATTCAATAGGGTCGAGAAAGAGTTGCCAGGAATAGAGCCTGAAGACATATTCTGGGACATCCCTGATACTGATTGGGGCTATCTTGGCAGTAAAGGATTGGATAGAGAAGTATGGGAGATGTTCAATAATCCTAACGACCGCCTTCTTGTGCCTGGAGCATTACGTTTCATAATAAAAGACATGAAAGACAAAGGCATCCAAGAAAGGGAGATAATCTCTGCCATTGCCAACAAATATGACAGTGAGCATGGCTGGCCTGATGACCTATGGAAGAATGATTCGTTGCTAAGAGCAGAATATTGGTTAAGGACTCTTGAGATGCAATAAGAAAAGAAGAAAACAAAAATAAAAAAACGTCAAGCTATCAAAGGCTCAAGGAACTCCTCTGTCTCGGCTGTCGCGTTCTGCATCACATCGTTGATGATA
Organism: uncultured Methanosarcinales archaeon; assembly: GCA_964616085.1. GTDB lineage: Archaea > Nanobdellota > Nanobdellia > Woesearchaeales > CAZJJJ01 > CAZJJJ01. Next base: position 325 of record CAZTTX010000100.1, on the reverse strand, counting down.
CCACCAAAGAGTCTTGCAACAAGACCAGAGTTCATCCTTCCTATGTATGTGTTCCCATCACTCTTCTCGTATATGGATATTCTGCAAGGCATCATAGGTGTCACGATGCGCTCGTCATCTTCTCTTAGGATTGTATATGAATAATGACCTGAGCACACGTCAAATACTTTCACAGGAAGGACCTCGTAACCCATGCCAGCTTTCACTTCCTGCATGTCATGATGGTTCAATATACCCCATCCCGCATCATCGACCTGATCCCTGAACCGTTCGACAGTCTCATCAAAATCATACCTGCTCTGGCTCTCTATCATCATCAATGATG
>CAZTTX010000099.1:0-1799 GCA_964616085.1 uncultured Methanosarcinales archaeon | reverse complement strand
ATATAATAGTCCTTGAGGATGTGAAGAGACATTTTGAGATGGGAGATACGATAGTCAAGGCTGTCGATGGAATAAGCCTGAAGATAAAGCGTGGAGATTTCATCGCGATAATGGGGCATTCTGGCTCGGGTAAGAGCACTGCCATGAACCTTGTAGGCAGTCTTGATGTCCCGACAGAGGGTCGGATCCTGCTGGACAACCAGAACATCTCGCTCCTCGATGAATCTGAACTGGCCAAGCTCAGAGGCAAGAAGATAGGCTTCATATTCCAGAGCTTCAATCTCATCCCTAACATGACTGTCAAGGAGAACGTCGAGCTCCCAATGCTCTTCCAGGACTATGATGATTTCGAGATCGAGAAGAAGGCCATCGAGCTCCTAAAGGAGATGAAGCTGGATCACAGGATAGACCAATATCCGACAAAACTATCTGGAGGAGAGCGTCAAAGGGTGGCTATCGCCAGGGCACTCGTCAATGATCCTGAAGTGCTGCTTGCTGATGAGCCTACAGGAAACCTGGACTCGAAGATTGGGGACATGGTGATGAAGTTCTTGCGTGACTTCAACAAAAGAGGGAAGACTGTGATAATGGTCACCCACAACAGCGAGATGGGCAAGAAATACGCTTCTAAGACATACTGGATGAAAGATGGTAGGATCGAGAAGACCACCCATGGGAAGCGGTGATTACATAAGGATGGATGACATCAATGGCATACAGATATTCGCTGATTGCGGTCAGGAACATAAGGAGCAGAGGCATACGATCATGGCTGACCATGCTCGGTATCTTCATAGGGATAACTGCTGTGGTGGCTTTGATCTCACTTGGCACGGCCATGGAAGAGGGTATCTCTGCCCAATTCACAGGTGAGCTGAACCCTTATAGGATCACTGTGTCAGGAAGAGGCATGGGGATGGGCACCGGAGGATTCTCTGATGATGATGTCGACCTCATTTCAGGAATAAGAGGTGTGGACAGGGCAGTTCCACGGTACACGAATTTTGCAACGATGACTTTCAGGAACGATGAGCATAGCCTCCCCGTCATAAACATACCTGATGATTCTAGAAGACAGAGCATGATATATGAGAACTATGATATGACTGTAGCGGAAGGAAGGCTCGTAACAGAAGGTGATTCAGGGGTTGTGCTGATGGGAGATTCTGCAAGCACAGTACGAGCGTTCCAAACAGATGTTGTTTCGGGCGATGTGGTAAGGTTAGCGGGCGAGAATCTCAGAGTAGTAGGCATCCTGGAATCTACTGGGAACCGGCTTGTAGACCAGTCAATGCTGATGCCACAGCATGATATGGAACGTATCTTCGATCTTGATGAGAATTACCATTCGATAGATGTCAGGGTGATGTATCGTGATGAAGTCGATGAGATTGCAGAAAGGATAAGAGAAGAGATGCGGCGTGATAGGAACCAGGATCCAGGTGAGGAGGATTTCGAGATTGAGACTGCACTCGAGGCGGCAGAAGCAGCAGAAGACATCTTGAACACCATAAACGTAGTAGTGATAGGAATCGCTCTAATCTCACTGTTTGTTGGCGGTGTGGGCATCACCAACACGATGTACATGTCTGTGCTTGAGCGGAGGAAAGAGATTGGCGTGATGAAGTCAGTGGGTGCCAAGAAGCGCGATATCACGACGATATTCCTTGTCGAGGCAGGACTCATGGGTATGGTTGGCGGTCTTATTGGCTCCGCCGTCGGACTGGGGATGGCATGGCTCTCTGCATCAATCGTCAATGAGCTCATGCCCAATGTGGACCTTTCAGTCACGCTTTCCT
>CAZTTX010000098.1:0-1823 GCA_964616085.1 uncultured Methanosarcinales archaeon | reverse complement strand
GTGTCAGCGTGCTCTATCGTGGAGAACCTGTGAGCTATGACGATGACGGTCTTGCCCTTTATCTTGAGCATCGCCTTCTGGATCTCCTTCTCGCTCTCAGAATCAAGGCTGCTCGTAGCCTCATCGAATATTATTATGTCCGCATCACTGAGCAATGCCCTGGCAATGCTCACCCTCTGCTTCTGCCCTCCTGAGAGCCTCACACCTCTCTCACCCAGTATGGTATCGTAGCCCTTAGGGAATCCTTTTATGAATCTGTGCGCGTTGGCCTTCTTCGCTGCATTTATGACGTCTTCCCTTTTGGCTTTTGGTTTTCCGTAAGCTATGTTCTCATGCGCAGTCCTATCAAAGATCTCTGTATGTTGGCTGACGAAAGCAATTTTCTTCCTGAGGTGATTGAGTGGTATATCACGGAGATCTACCCCTCCTAGCATTATACTTCCCTCTGTGGAATCATAATGCCTCATTATGAGGTTTACCAGAGTGCTCTTTCCACTACCGCTAGGTCCCACAATAGCTGTTGTCTTCTTTTCAGGTATTGCAAGATTGATCTTTCTCAGTACCAGCTCATCACCATACGAGAATGAGACATCTGCAAATCTCAGATCTGACTGCATGACTTTTCTTGTGCCTGTATCAGCTAGAGTGTTCTTTGTGTGCTGTACCGAATGAGCCCTCTCAAGTGCTGAATAAGTATCGCCCATGAAAGAGTATATCCTTCCTAACCTGTGGAGGTTCAAGAAGGCCTTCTCGACGATAGTGAAGACGAACACAAGATCCCCTGGTGTGAGCTCTCCGACCGAAACAAGGTATATCGAGAACCCTATGCTCAGCACTCTCACCAGATTAGTGAGTATGTCCCTCATGCTTATCTTCCAGAACTCATCATCCGTCCTTGCTTTCACAGCTTTCCGGAAATGCTCCAGATGCTTCACCTGGTCTTTCGCTTCCCTGTCCTCCTGTACATAGTCCTTGACGGTCTTTATGTTGTACATGCCCTGTGCGAAGATCTTTGTCGATTCTTCAAACTCATGATGGTATTCTTCTCTGTATGGCTGGCTCTCCTTGAACTGCTTGTTCACCATGTAGAGTATCAATGGGCTGAATATGGTGTATATGAGGCCGATACGCCAGTCTACCCAGAAAAGTACACCTCCAGTCAGCACGAGTTGTATCAGGCTAGGGATGATGTCGCTATTTATGAACCAGATCAGCTGCGCAATATAATTCGATGCCTTCACGAGCTTGCTCACGATACTACCAGTATTCTGCTTCCCATGCCATGAGAGCGGCAGTCTGAGCAGTTTGGCAAAACTCTTCTCTTGCATGCTCTTCTGCTGGTCTGCAGCACTGCTGGCGACCTTTGTCAGTACAAAGACATTTATGAAGGTCATAACCGTCAGAGTGACGAACATCAGGCCGAGAAGAAAGAAGAGGTACTCGAGTGCTTTTCCTTCAACAACACCATCCACAATGAGCTTCACTATATAGGGTGGTATGAACTTGATCAGCTCACCCAGAAGTATGATAGAGAAGAACATAACGAACATAGCCTTGAAGCCAGGCATCAGGTCATAGACGATATGGATGAAATCCCTGACACCACCTTTCTCCCTCATCATGAGATTTGGATAAGTCTCATTTTTAAATTTAACCATGGGAGTGGCGTTGCAAAATTCGAAAAGTTTTATATATGATATACACATATGTGTATAGTATAATCAAAGAGGTGATATTATGATCAGAAAGTTTGGTGCAATCTTCATATTATTCTTCCTGCTCTTCTCAGTCACTGCAATGGCGGTAGTGGATGAGGATCTTGA
>CAZTTX010000097.1:0-1844 GCA_964616085.1 uncultured Methanosarcinales archaeon | reverse complement strand
TGTATCTGGTGTCTTCAGGATGTACAAATACTGCAACGCACGCACACAAAAGCTCTGGTCTTGTCGTAGCTATTTTAATGGTGTCTCCATTCTCCGTCTTGAATGCGATATCATTGAATGTACTTTTCACTTCTTTATCAAGAATTTCAACTTGCGAAAGTGCAGTTTCCATGACAGGATCCCAAATTACAGGGCTTGCTTTCCTATAGACTCTGTCTTTTTTGACAAGATCTAAGAATGCTTTTTGAGATATTTCTCGTGATTTATCATTAATCGTTGAATAGAATACATTAAAATCTGATGAGAAACCAATACGCTTCCAGTCTTCAAGATATTCTGGCCTTAGTTCTTCTTCGAGCGTTTTGAGACATAGATTTATGAATTCGTCGCGATCCATCTTTGTGGCCTTAACACCTTTTGTCTTCTCGATGAGACGTTCTGTGGCCAATCCATTATCGTCGGTACCGAAAGGGAAAAATAATTCATAGCCTTTCATTCGTTTATATCTTGCAATGAAATCCTGTTGAGAATAAGATCTTGCATGACCTATGTGCATCTTACCAGAGACTGTCGGAGGCGGTGTGTCAATCGAGAAAATCTCTTTGTCTGTATCGGGATCGAACCTGTATGTGCCGTTCTCTTCCCAATATTTCCGCCATCTATCTTCTGTCTCTTTAGGGTCATATTTTTTTGGAATCTGCATTTTGAGCTGTAAATGATAGTTTCTTTATAAAATTTTGTCAGCATCCTCAAAGAAAAATGATTGTTCTATGTCAATTCTATAATGTCTTTGGCTATGTCATCGCTTCTTGCTCTTCTTACCTTTCTTTGTCTCGAGCTTCTTGATCGCTGCAGGCTCTCCTTTCTCTTCGACATTCTCTGCAACGCTCTCAGGTAGCTCGTGGCTTAGCAGATATACATCTATCGGGCCGAAATGCTCTTCCTGGTCAAGTTCTATACGTCTCTGGTAAGAGAGATGCAGCATCGGCATGAAGGTCATTATCTGGTCCTCTTTTGCGTCTGAGGGTATGATCTCTGAGAACTTTAGCGATCTCCTGCCATCAAGTAGTTTCAAGATCGTCTTATGCACAGAAGTCATGAGCTCATTGATATCTATCTTTTTCTTAGGGACTTCTACTTCCCTGTATGTCTCGGTCTTCACAGGTCTCCTGTGCTTGACTTCGAGCGCCTTCTCCAAAGCCTCGACAAGATCGAAGATGGATACTTTCCTCTTTCTTGGCTGTGGTGTCCTTGGAACTATTATGTCTCGCTTGTCCTGAGGGATATACTCGTTGTTCGTAAGCTCCATCTCAAGCTCATCATCCCCGAAGGCCTCATACTCTTCCTGGTTCTCCACGAATTCTATCAGCTGATCCATCGCATGGATGTCAGAAGTGAGGAGCTTGTCCGCTTTCATCTTCAGCAGGATGGCTGTAGCCAACAGTATCTTTCCAGAGACATTGAAATGCATCTTCTCGAAAGTCTTGACTGTCTCTACGAACTTATCACAGAGGAGCTTTATGTCGACATCCCAAGGGTCCATCTGCTCGGTCTTCACAAGATCCTTCAGGATGGACTGCCATGATATCTCGTCCTTGTCCATCAGCATATCGAATATCTTGTGCTGTTTCTCTTCTTTTGGAACACCTTCGAGCGAGAAGACGTCTCCCTCTTCTATAGAAAGCCTGTCCTCGCCGACAGGGGTCTCAAGCTTATCCGACATATCTCTCAAGATTCCTGGATGGTTTATAAAGCTTTTGACCTACTGGGTTTGTCCCAAAAGGTAGAAATATGTATACTGGCCGTAGCAGTCGGCTGGTGCGGGATTATCTAATCCCGCTTGA
>CAZTTX010000096.1:0-1863 GCA_964616085.1 uncultured Methanosarcinales archaeon | reverse complement strand
AACTTCACAACCAAGAGAAACAGGACAACAAAATTCACCTTCTAACTCAGCAGTATCCTCCAACAAGAAGACATCGCCTAAAACATAGTCCTCAAGAGAAGGCTCTTGGTCAATCAGGACTGCTTGAGAGTAGTAGTCACTATGGTCTATAGTAACAGTTATCGGGAAGACCATCTCTGCATCCTCAAAAACAAATTCTCCAGATGGTCCAGAAATTGCTTCTCTATCAGAACCTGAAACTGTTATCTTTGCTCCTTCTATAGGAGTATCCGTTTCCTCAAAAGAACCATCTTCTTTCTGCTTCTGCTCATAAACCTCTCCGATTATATCCATCCGGTCAATCTCACCTTCATCAAGCTCAACCTCTACAGTTTTGTCCCCCGTTACATGGAAAACCTCCGTATCTGAATAAATCTGTCCATCTATGACTACGCTCAAGGAAGCCCTGTATGACCCATATGTGAGAGTGTTTTCACCATCACAATCAAGAGCAAAATTGTGGCTACCGCCTGAAGAACTCACGAAATTGCATGTTTCATCAGAAGTCAAATCTTGAACAAAGGATTGATCCTGATCAATATGAGTCTGCTCACCTTCAAGAGTGACATCAAAAAGGACAACATTTTCACTGTCTTCCAGAAGACCCTGGCATTCTACTGCACTATTTTCATCATCACTAAAATGGTAGTTGTCCTGATTAGCGCAGAATGCTTCATTGGTTGGGTAATCTGAGCTCCATCCTGATTCATTTCCAAATACACAACATCCTGCAGTACACTTAGATATTTGACTACAAGACAGCTCCTGAAGTTCAGCATCATCAGGACATTCATTTTTAGTAGAATCATATCCTCTTGCATCATCTGAGCCGAAACATTCGTTCTCCGCCACACAACAGAATTCACTAGGAGGTTCATCATCGTTGTCATCATTATCATCAGCTGTGACAACACCAGAAGATACTATCAACAGGATGGAAAAAAATAACATCAGTACAAATGAAAATCCGTTAATCATTCTTGTTTTGGAAATGCTAACTCACCTCTTAACCTACCCGTAAACTTATACCAATTCCTATAAAAATCACTGTTACCATACCTTTCCGAGGAAAGCACATATGTCTCGTGTTCTTCTTCATCACCCGCATCAACAATGACATTATTCATCCTACCATAAGAAGTCACTTCTCCTGTTATTTTCTGCAGAGCTGACCTGTCATTAGTTACATTGAACAAGTCAGACAGTATCAAATCTCTTGTGTTATGAGGGATAGGAGTACGCACATCACCGAACAATGCATCAGGATTTATTTCTGGCAAGAAATCCTCGTCAATCTCTATCCCGCTTACATTCAGCATGAATGTGTAGTATAATTCGTCAAGTTCGTCTTCAGGAGTAGGATATCTTAACTTCTCCCTGGTTGCTAAGAGATTGGTTTCTTCCGACTGGAAAAGGAAAAATTCATCATAATTATTATGATTGTGGAGTGACCAATTCCTTATATAGTGATCTTCAGAGTCTTCCATCTTCTCGCGGATAGAAGCAGATAGATTAGCCTTCAAACTATCAATGGAATTTTGGAAAGACAATTTTCCGAATTCTAGGCTTGTGCCTGGGAAATCATCCATATCTGTAACAGCATCTGTCCGTGAGTAAAGTATTATATTGTACATAGGATTATAAAATATGTCAAGATAAGGACCCATTGTCCCACAGACTACAAACTCATTCACATTATTCTCAATCGCCTCTTTACAACTGTCTCTTAAGCCGTCGTCATCATATATTGTGAAATAGCTGAAAGCAGGAATAATCTCTTCGGGATCCTCTTTATTTTCCGAATTCGCTTCAGCCCAAGTTCCT
>CAZTTX010000095.1:0-2002 GCA_964616085.1 uncultured Methanosarcinales archaeon | reverse complement strand
GGAATGTCTGGACTCTGTTTCTTCTCTTCCAGGATTTTGGTTACTGTCTTGCCCACCAACACTTTTATGTCGGGGATACCATATGAATCCCTGAGAATCATACCTATCTTTGAAGCGCTATTGCCTTCCTTTGCCAGCTTTACTACAATCATCTCTGCTTCTTTTGGTTTGTAGTTCATCCAGCTAGGAGAAATCTTCTCTTCTGGTTTCTTGGATCCAGAATTGCCATGCCCTCTGGAATATCTCTTTGCCATTTTATCACCTGGTATGGGCAAGCTCATGACCGGCCCATCCTTCAATCATAATGCGATGAATCAGTATCTTTTTATAAAGCTTTCCGGTTAAGAATCTTATCTGCTCTTATGACTCTTTATATGGATTTTCATAGCTTATGCCGATATATTCTCTGATTCTCTTGCTCGACTCTCTATCAAATGGAGTTGTGATGATGTTCTTGTGGCCTTGCTCTTTTGAGACGACACAATATCTTCCGCGTAGGTCATATCTGACTAGGCTAAGGAACGTCTCATCATAATGCGGCCTTTTGCTACCTCGCCTCATGTCCAATCTTTCTGCAGGTATCTCTATCTTCTTTCCCCCAAAATCATGCTTCAGCCTCAGCATCAATCCATCTTCAGAAGCGACGAGGTCCCCCTTCTCGACTGAGCATACAATTCTCTCAATATCAGGTTCGTCTTCATCTTGTTCTTTTCTCTTCCTCTTCAGAAGGCCTTCGAGCATGTTCCAAGGGAGGGATTTTCTTTTTATAAAGCTATTGAGGTTTATTCTCCATATCCTGTTCTATATCTTGTTTTGGAGACTCCTCAAGCATGCGTTCAAGAAACAGGACATTCTCTAGCACTCTCTCCTCAAAGTCTTTACTGGTCTCGCCCTCCTGCTTCTCTACATCCAGCATCTCGACCAGTTCTTTTACTATTCTTTTCTCATTATCCATACTGAACCTTGAGAATCTCATCTGATTAGCATTCTTCTCGATAACCTCATCCTCTAGCTCTGCTAAGGATTCTGTGACAGGCCGCATTGCTTCGAACGATTCAGAAGTGAGGGCCGAGGTATTCCTCATCACGAAATATGCCCCTCCTTCATACATCTCGCTTATCACTTCACCTAGCTTGACATCAGAGGTGTTTCCCGATTCGAGTTTGCCGCTTATCCTGATCAGTACGATCCTGTCTCTTATCTCTGTCTTTTCAGCACTATCTCTCACTTCACTGATTACCTCTTCGGGTGATTTCATGCTGGCGTCAACTCGTATAGTGGTGTTCTCTTTTATCTTGACAGGATTGAATTTCAGCAGTTCAGGATCGCTCGAATCAAAAATGTAGAATCCTCCGTGGCCCATCTCTTCAAGCTCCTTGAAAGAGTTTGGGAACAGTGGTCCAGGGTAAGCTATAACGCCACCTAATTCGTCTGAAGAATGCCTTATCACAGAATGCACATGGCCTCCTGCGTAATAATTGAATCCTTTTGGAAGGAGGCTTATCGGTGATGATTCAATGTTTTCCATCCCTTTCGGTTTAAGTTCTGTTATCGCACTATGGAACATGAAGATCTTGAACCCAGGTTCTTTATCCATCTCTTCAGCGCTCAAAGCTTCATAATATGCTCTTTCTAGGCTCCCACGCCTTCCTATTATACCTGTAATCTTGACTCCTGACGAGGCATCTTCAGTGAATGTGAGTTTCAGCTTCCCTTCTTCATCACTCTTCCCCTTAGCTACATTGGTGCAGAGTCCTGCATTCTCAAAGACATCAAGCATGGTCTTTCCGGATGGAGAGAAATCATGGCTCCCAGCAATCACATATACAGGTATCCCTGAATCATTAAGTCTCTTGAGCAAGGACGCAGTCTCCTTTATGCTGTCTATCGAAGGTATAGAAGTGTTGAAGAGATCGCCCGCTATGAGCATGAAATCCACTTTCTCATCTATGGTTGCCTGTACAGCCCGTCTGAACGCCTCTATAGTGAGTTCGCTCATCCT
>CAZTTX010000094.1:0-2015 GCA_964616085.1 uncultured Methanosarcinales archaeon | reverse complement strand
ATGCTCATACACATGATACTCTTGTCAATGTACCTGGTGCTTTTGACCAGCTTATGGTGGCTCTGAAGAATCTTAAACGGCTGGGTTTGCTAATCAGTATAGACATAGGTATATTCGAGCAGAATTACAGACAGCTTCTTGACATTGTTAAGGTTATACATGAGGATATTGGGTTGGTATGTGATATAGACATAATCGGTCCCACACTTCAAGGGAACGCTGTAATCAACAAGGCTTCGGTGATGCCAGATTATGACAATGTGGAGCCATATCTAAAAGAGGCATTGGACTATTGTAAGGAGCATAAGATTGTCTGTTGGGTCTTACGGGTACCATTGAGGTACATGAGTGGTAATGAGATGTTCAAGGAAGGGTCAGAGAAGCTTGTGGAGAAGGCCATGTCCATATCGATGGACCAGAGCTCGGTGCCCATGAGATGCAAAGGTGATATGTGTGAGTATTGTAGGTTCGAGGAGATCTGTCAAGTGTTAGAGAACATTGAAGGCAGATTCTCCAAAAATGATAGTAGTATGCCTCTAGTCATTGTTGTGCCATCTAAAGAGACATCTCTTGAGTGGTTGGAATCATTGCCTAGCTATGTAGATAAGATAATCGTGGACAATGATTCGGCTCATTCTCTCCTGGAAGAATTAGGGATTAAGAACATTGGCATAGGTAAATTTGTATTGAAGAACCCAAGCCTTTCTCCTTCAGATATCCTAAGAGTTGCCCCTTCAATCAGTATAGATTCTGTTGTTGCCGATTTTGATATCCATGCTTCAAATGTACCTCTCGAGGGAAAGCGTAAACGTGCGTATGATGCTATAAAGGTGTTCAGCAAGATACAGGAGTTCTCAAGGGAGTTGGACACTTATGCTACAATACACATTTCTGGCAAGAACATGAATCATCTCAGTCTTTTAGTAGAAAAATCCTATCATGCTGGAGTATCTATGATTAGGTTCAGGTATTCGCCTTTGTATGACCATATACTCAGGAAGATAAGCTGGACTTCAGGTTTCACCCTCACTGACGTGAATAAGGTGGCATACGATCTCAAGGACATAGAGGCCGCATTGTCTGAGGCAATTGGGTCATGTGCAGATTTTGGTATGAGATATGAGATATCTGAATTCCCTCTCTGTGTATTCTCATCAGCTTTCATCAAAGAGAATTATGATGCCTTCACACCTAGTAAACTGCTTACAGAACTTCCATCTACTTACTTTGCAACCAATGGCAGAAGGAACATTCCTGAGTATGTAAGTCACATCCATGACGACACAATCCGTGATAGAATCAAAGAGTGCAAATCTTGTGAGTACAAGGGGATATGTGCAGGATTCGACGCCGTATACTTGAAATACAAGAATCAGCCTTGATCTCTTGTCTTATGCTGTGGCACATTATGAAAGATAGGATAGAGTTCTCTCGTTCCGAAAGTATTCGTATAATTTTTGCTCACACCAAAACAGAACTTGCTATATTTGCAGAATTCGCATTGTCTTGCTTTGTCGTAATCGAGCGCTGTGATTTCTGTCATTCGTTTGTCTATGAAATCTGTCTTTGGTCTTTCTATTTCTAGTATTCTATTGAAATCGCTTGAATATTCTTCGAACTCAACAAGATAGCATAGAGGTATCCTCTCCGCCCTGAAATTGATGCTTTTTTTCTTCAGGATGTGAAAAGCCTTGCGAAGATATAGCTCAGAGCGATAATACTCTATTCCTACTGACTCTATATTACCCTTCTCAGTCACATTGCCGAATATGTCTACATAGTTGAAGTTCACCAGATGCACTTTTGGAAACTTGCTTACAATTGTCGAGCACATCTCAGGCAATTCCTTGTAGTTCATCTTCGTGATGGTGATGTTCAGATACATCGGGACATTAGTTTCTTCAAGGATATACTTCATGTTCTGAAATATCTTCTTTATACTATAATCTTCATGATCTGTAAGCTCCACTGCCTTGTCTTGTTCGAAGGTGTGTACTGAGATTGCAAAATAATCC
>CAZTTX010000093.1:0-2038 GCA_964616085.1 uncultured Methanosarcinales archaeon | reverse complement strand
ACCTTAAAGACTACACTTATAAGTATATGAATTCATCTTCAGATGATATTATACAACATATATCAAGGAGGTTTTTACAATGGCAAAAAAGAGAAAAAACGAGAAGATGTATATGATACTCGGTGGATTCTTACTAGGCATCGTGGTGTTAACTGCAGCCATGTTCCTTATGGCGCCATCATTGATGATGATAGAGAGCCAGAGCAGGTATGATTTTGATGAGACTGTCGAGCGGTTCAGGGATCAGGTCGATGATGCGGGCTGGGGCATCTTGAATCACCATGACATGCAAGAAGTTAAAGCTGGCATGGGTTACGAAGTCCTTCCTGTGAAAGTATTTGATGTGTGCTCTGGTCATTATTCATACACTATACTGCGAGAGGACGATGAGCGCATAGTGACACCGATGATGCCTTGCAGGATATCTATATACGAGAAGAGTGATGGGAACACCTATATTGGAAGGATGAATTCAGGGCTTGTCGCGAGACTTTTCGGAGGCATAATCAACGATGTTATGCAGAATGCGACAGCTGAAACAGAAGAGTTCCTTGAGCCATTGATAGCTTGAGGCTTTTTTTATTACGGCTTGGGTCTAATACAAGTTGAATGAAATTCAACTGTACAGACAAATTCTTCTGATTTGTCTTGTACCCCGGAGCTTGCTCCGTGGGATAACCCATTTTCAGATATTTTCTTTTTATTTTTGTTTTCTTCTTTTCTTATTGTGTCTCAAGAGTCCTTAACCAATATTCTGCTCTTAGCAACGAATCATTCTTCCAGAGATCATCTGGCCAACCATACTCACTGTCATATTTGTTGGCAATGGCAGAGATAATCTCTCTTTCGTGCACATCTTTGTCTTTCATATCTTTGATGAGGAAGCGTAATGCTCCTGGCACAAGAAGACGGTCGTTAGGATTATTGAACATGTTCCATACTTCTTTGTCTAAGCCTTTACTTCCAAGATAGTCCCAATCTGTCTCGGGAATGTCCCAGAAGATATCTCCTGGCTCTATTCCTGGCAACTCTTTCTCAACCCTATTGAATACGTATTCTTTATCATGGTTATCTATATCATCGAAGCCTAAGCTCTGGGAAAGTGCCTTGTGCCTTTCGAAAGTCTCTGATAGGAGGTAATCGGTTATCAGGCTGGTCAGATCTGCAGTAGGGAGCTCTGTGTTGGTTTCCCTTGCCATCTCTACAGCTCTGCTATAATTATCACGCTCATCCTGCCGGATCTTCACCCGTTCTTCTAGTGGTATGCCCTCGCTGGGAAGTGTGACTATTGCCGGACCTCGATAATTGTATTTCGGATGCATCATGAATTTCTGGTGCAGAGAATAGGCTATCCTGAATGCTCTCCTGTTCAAAAGATAACCATGTTGTGTAGTATCGAATATGGAAATCTCTGGCTCATCGAATAGGTCTGAGGTCTTCATCTCAAGCCCTGAACCGTTTTTGATGTTGTCAAAAATGTGGTCGTTCAATCTCCCGAATGCTGTTGAGGCAACATGGTCTCTCAACAGAGGAAGATTCTCGTATTGGTCCTGTTTTTCGAGAAGCCTTTTGGCAGCTGTCCATGGCAATACTCTTAATGCCTTGCCTAGCTTTAGTAAAGCAGAATATGTCTGAGAATCTCTTGGTACAGACATGGCGTGATTATAGCCCTGGCCTGTCATGGTCTCGAGAGAATTTATCCCATTCTCTTCAAGCAATGAGGATATCTTCTGCTTTGTGGGTTCCATCTTAGCGAAGGTCTCAATAGGATTGTGGAATATCTCCCCTGGCCGATCCCTATTACCATACTCTATATCAAGGACCAGGACCAGACTGTTGAAATCTATGTTGCTCCTGTGCAGATCCACACCATCACCCATGGCGTGTATTATGTCATTGAATCTCCTATACCTTTTGCCAGTGTCTGGGTTTGGGTCTGATCCTTTGACATAGACTGCCTCACCTAGATACTCAAGCGTCCTCTTCATTATAGGTGTCTGGTAGTAGTAATCTGCGGATGTCATCGTGAAAGCTCCTC
>CAZTTX010000092.1:0-2063 GCA_964616085.1 uncultured Methanosarcinales archaeon | reverse complement strand
TTGTGTGTTCATGCCTAGAACTATCTGAGAAATCCAAATCTGATGATAAGCCGAATCTTATGTTACTTGCATTTATGTAATATGTTAAGTTCCCACCATCAAAAAGCCGTCTCTCCAATCTAGAAGCTATATCATCCTTCCCCGAGCCTGAAAGACCTGTAATCCATACTACTTTTCCTTCTTGCCCAAGACGCTCGACACGCTCTTCATATGTTACAAGACCTTTCTTAGGAGCTGTCAAACTACTCTTCGTAGAGACATGGGTCCGTTCCTTGAGCTCATCCGCTTGTTTTTCTATAATTCCTCCGCCAGAGACTATCGTATCATCCACTATGACAAACCTGCCCATTGTCGTAATATCTTCAAAAGGATCGAATGCAATAGGCTCTCTGAGCTTGAGAACAACTTCACCCACATCATTGCGAGACAAAGAATTCTTATCTTTCATCACTTCTAAAGTGTCAGAATCTACAATCTTAGTAAAAGAATGAACTTTACATCCTACTTCTTGAGTGGCCAATTTCAACTTATACTCTTTTCCCTGCTCAAGTCCATTCTTACCCATCCAGAATATGCTTGCTCTGATAAGATCAGATACATAGGGCTTAGAGCTCTTCTTGCTTATCACTTCACCCCTCTTGAAATAGTATTCTTCATCAACAGTTATCCCTGTAGAATAACCTGCATCAACAGAATCAACTTTTGCAGTCTCAAATGATTCAATGGATTTCACTTTTGCAGATTTCCCCGATGGACTGAGCATAATCTCATCACCAGCACACAATCTCCCTGATTCGATCTTACCAGCAATGATTCTTCTATTATCAAATTTATAGACATCCTGTATGGGAAGACGTAATGGCTTTTCAGATATATGCGTCTCTTTCTTGAATAGATCAATAGCTTCTAACACTGTAGGACCATTATACCATGACATATTTTCGGACTTCTTTGTTACATTGTCGCCTTTCTTTGCAGATGCAGGTATATATAAGTCGGGTTCCAGACCTAATCTCCTTAGATAAGCATCTGCCTCGGAATATATGGAATCAAATACTTTCCTGTCATAGCCTACAAGATCCATCTTATTAAGCACCACATAGACCTGCTTCATACCCATCAAGGCAAGCAGATAAGCATGCTTCTTCGATTGCTCTTTCACACCTTCTTCTGCATCTATAAGAAGCATCGCAGCTTCAGCGCTTGATGCTCCGGAAATCATATTCTTCAAGAACTCTTTATGACCGGGAGCATCTATAATTGTATAATGGCGCTTTTCACTAGAAAATTCAATCTTTGTTATATCGATAGTGATACCCTGTTCTTGTTCTTCTTGCAAAGCATCAAGAAGGAAAGCATACTCCATCTCCTTTCCTGCATCTTTACAATTGTCCTCAACACGTTTCACAACACTAGTTGGAAGAGAATCGGTGTCATAAAGCAATCTGCCTATTAGGGTACTCTTCCCATGATCTACATGACCCGCTAGCACCAGTCTCATCGAATCTGCCATCCAAACACCTTCACATATGCCCTTGCTTCCTCAAATCTTGAAGAGCATACCTACTCTCCTTATCTTGTCCTCGCCCTTCTCTCTCTGCTATCTTTGTAACTTTTAGCTCTTCTATAATCTTATCAAGGGTATCTGCATCAGATTTTATAGGGAAAGTTATCTGGACATCACCCACACTCCTATAGCGCTCACCATTCTTTGCGAAATACAAAGGGATACAGGGTATATTCTCACGTCTGATATATTCCCAGATATCCAGTTCTGTCCAATGCAACAAAGGGTGCACTCTAATATGTTCACCTTTCCTGAATTCTGTATTGTACTGACCCCAAAGCTCAGGCGGTTGCTCTGTGTATTCCCATGAGAAATCCGTCCCTCTTTTGCTGAAGAAACGTTCTTTAGATCTAGAACCTTCCTCATCAGATCTTATAGCGACAAAGAGTCCTTCAAAACCATGCTTTTCGACGAATTGGTGTAATCCTACGGTCTTAAGCTCATGAACAATCGTCGTTATGTCAGAATTCTCATAATTTATTCCCCTGTCAAGAGC
>CAZTTX010000091.1:0-2115 GCA_964616085.1 uncultured Methanosarcinales archaeon | reverse complement strand
TCTCTTAGGGATTCTCATAAGGACATCGGAAAATGTGTGATTTAAAAACCCTTCGCTCAGAATCTCTTAAGATTTTCCATCTCTTCGATTATGGCATCAGCATCAAGGGATGCATCAATGTCCCTTCCAAGACGAGTCAGACTATCAGGCAGCCTTTGAAGCATGTAAGGGACCCTTCCTACACTGTAGCCAGGGCGACCCCCGTCAAGCATATGGTTCTTTAGCATTGTTCCAAGAGCAGAGGTGAAACTTCTTGTGTCATAGTGTCTGCAAGATCTTCCCAAGAGAGGCATATCTTTTTTAGGGGTGTACCTGAAGGCAAATAATCTTCTCTTAGCAGGAGTCATGAGCATGAGTGAGAAATTATGTCTGGCTTCGTCAGAGATTTCCTTGTAGGATATGTAAACATCTTCTTTCGATCGCATGGGCAGGTTGTCATTCTCAGACAGTCGGTAATGTGATATGTAGAGATGGCTCAGGAAACTATCATGTTCCTCCCACATATCGCAGCATTGTCTCCCCATGCTCTCAAGATAGCCAGTTATGGATTCGATGAGAGGCTCATAGAGTCCTATGCCGTAAAGGCCTTCTTCGACTTTCTGTCCGTACAGTGTCATATATTCGTCTAGTATTACACTATCAAGATAGGCGCCATCCTTCTTCTGCTCAATCAGGTCCATTGCGTCTGCAACATTCAGCATATCTCGCTCTCTAGCGAATGCCAAGGATTCAAGAGTTGCATCATAAGAGAACCCATCCATATCTCTAAGTAGTATCATACTGCTTAAAAAATTATCTTAGAGCTGTTGGGTTAGCGTAATCTTCTTTCCAATGCCCTGTATCTCGACATGTCTTCTCTGGCTTCACGCTCAGTCAGGCCCTGTCGTGTACCATATCGCTCAAAGAATTCTTCAGGGTCAACAAACCTGCCATTGACTATGACGCCGATATGTATGTGTGGTCCCGAGGAAAGCCCAGTATTCCCGCTGTATGCGATCCGTTCACCTTTCTCGACATCAAGCCCTCTGAAGAAATATGAGTTCCTCCCATGCTGTCTCAGATTACGATATATCCTGCTCTCATCCTGCTCTGTCAGTACCCACTTATACCACTCTCTGAACTCTTGCTCCCTATGCTCAGGTATATTTGCTCTAGAGAGCCTCAGCTCTGCGAAATCGTCCTTTATCTGCTCAGGATAATCTGAGAGATGGAAGAATTGGAATGTGATATTCTGCACTTGTTGTCTCCTGTGATCATTCCTGATAACACGCCTTGACCTGATCTCTGAGACCTTGCCCAAGTTCATGAAAGTGTCATATCCCCGCTCACCTGTCTCTTGGGCAACATAGCCTGCCATCATTGAACCTTCAAGCGGTGCCACAATAGGTGTCCCAACATCAAGAGGGATGTCTATGCCTCTGTGGAAGCTACTCTCAGGGCCTCCGAACACACCTCTTACTGGATTATTACGTGGACCATAGGGCGATGAGATCCGTCTTTGGTGATCTTCAAAATGGCCTTCCAGAGGAAATCGGACCTCATACTGAGCTATATCAAACAGTGATGGATTACGCTTATTGGTCCAGAGTGACCTCCTGTGCAAGCCATCAGCATCGTGATAATCCACTCTGATGGCATAGCCGAGATCTCTTTTTCTACCCACCAGCAAAATGTCATCAATTTCAGAGTCTGCAAAATCCACTTCGAAGGCATACGGATATGATATCCCTTCTTGGGATTCTGTCTCTATCAAAGTCAGGGAATCGCCTTGTTCAAGCGGTCTGTTGTATGTGTCGATAAGCCATTCCAATTTGTCTATATTCTCAGTCTGGATACCATCTACATCACTAAGCGATTCCCCCATCTCGAACGTGTGCTTAACCATAGAGTATCTTTCGAGCTCGACATCAGAGAGGCGGGATTCAAGTGATGATGCCCTCCAATGGTCTTGAGCTGCCAAGTGGGGTTGCGTGTTTGAAAATGGCAGAGCTATTAAGCCTGCGAGCAACATTGTATCTCTTACATATCTTCTCATGTTGCAGCGAGATTATGAGCTATTTATATGCATTTTGATACTCTAGAGAATAATAATCATACTCATGAATTAAATAAAAA
>CAZTTX010000090.1:0-2147 GCA_964616085.1 uncultured Methanosarcinales archaeon | reverse complement strand
GCAAATATATCCAAGAATTCTTCAGGGGCAAAGGAGATGTCAGAGAGTTCGAGAAGGAGGGTGTGATTTCGCTTCTTGTCACAAGCAGAGGAGATCTTGAGCCAGATGTGCTCATCGCATGCCACATGGATGTCGTGCCGGGCAGTGAGAGCATGTTCAAGCCTCGTCTAGAGGATGGTAAGCTCTTCGGAAGAGGAGCGTACGATGATAAAGGACCGCTTGCGCTTGCAATGCATCTCGTGCGGGAGATGATAAGCGAAGGGCATGATGCAGGCCTACTTGTCACAGGAGACGAGGAGAAAGGCGGGTTCAGAGGAGCAAGACATGTGATGGAACAGGGACTGAAACCCAAGTTTGCGATAGCCATAGATGGTGGCGGACCTAACAGGTATGTCGTGAAATCGAAAGGTATCCTTCAGCTCAGGCTCACCGCCCACGGGAGCGAAGCCCATGGTAGCAGGCCATGGGAGGGTGATAATGCCATCGAGTCGTTGATGGAAGACCTCCAAAAGATAAAGGAGATGTTCCCTTGGAGCGATGACGAGAAGCACTGGCACACCACTGCAAATATCGGCAAGATAGGAGGCGGAGACGCTGTCAACAAGGTTCCTGGAAAAGCGGAAGCATGGATCGACATAAGATACATAGAGGACGATAATCCAGACACTCTAATAGAAAAGATAGAAGACGCTATCAAGAGCGATTTTAAGGTCCTTATGAAAGAGCCTTGCTTCCTCACAAACAAAGATGATGAGAACATAAAGCAGCTCGTCGCAATCAGTGAAGAGGTATATGGTGAAGTTCCAGAGATAACTGTAGCTCACGGTGGTTCAGATGCTAGGCACCTCACGGGCATCCCAACAGTTATAACCAATCTTGCAGGCGAAGGTATGCATTCCGATAATGAATGTCTCCATATTAGTTCTGTGAATAAGTTATATGATCTCCTGAAAAAGTTTATAACAGAGAAGGAAAAGTCACGAAAAGACTGAAAAATCAATTATCCTAACATCCTATAGAAATGCCTTAAATATCCAGTCTCTCCCTTTGAAGAGCTTTTATGGTAATACAAGAACCACTTGAAATGTTCTCTTGCTGCTTCAAGTCGTTCTCTATGGGTGAAATGAAAATCATAGCCCAGCTTTTTCATGTGTTCTGAAAAATAATGTTCAACAATCTTTGCTTCTTCTTTATCAACTCTTTCTAACCACCTTTTTGTGTTAAACGATGATATACCTGAAAATTTAGTTCCCTGGCGGTTATTTCCCTGCCAGTCAATATTTAATACTGTTGGTCTGGTCAGTATTTCATCATAAGTAATCCCCAAAAAATCCGCAACTTTTTTCATGTTTTTCTCGGGTTCTGAAACTAAATTTTCATAGTGGACAAACATTATTTTTTCTGGACCGTACAAATCATATGCAGAAAGACCAAATTCAATTGAATCTCTGAGAACTTCTATCATGTTTTGTAAAAGATCTCGCTTCGAATGGAAAAAATCCTTCTCACGCTGCCAATGACCTGCCACGGAGGCCCATATGTCTCTAGGGTCTCTCAACATTATGATAAATTTTGCGTTAGGAAACCATTCCATTATCTCTGTGGCGTATGTATGAGAAATAGCCGTCTTTAAAACCCAAGACTTTGGTTTACTATTAGGCTGATACCAAAGCTTGAATGCTTTCATGCTCGCCACCAAGATATTTTTGGGAGTCACAGGACATTCATCTATAATTCTCTTAAATTCTATTTTTAAATCGTCCACATCCAAGTTGTTAGCAGTACCATGTCCTGCGATATTAATCCTACCAACAAGACGCTCAACTGCAAAATCTATTTTTTCATCTGCACTGTAATTTTCAAGTTCCAGTAATGGAAAATAGTCAAAAAAGAAGCTACTTCCATCTGGCCATACAAGGAGGTCAGGATGTGAATCTAATAGGTTCGTCATGAGTGTCGTCCCAGAACATCTATAACCGCCAATAAATATTGGGAAGTCAGGTATTGATGCCCTAGCTTTAGTATCCGGAGATTTCATACTTCGGTGAATAATGTAAGACTTTTATTGTTTTCGTATATGTGGCATAGGAAAAGATATTAATCAGGAAATCGTCCATATCCTATGGGTACTATCTGTAGGAAATTAT
>CAZTTX010000089.1:0-2161 GCA_964616085.1 uncultured Methanosarcinales archaeon | reverse complement strand
CTGGCTTGTAAAGGTATCAAGAGTCAGTACTGCTTAGCTCTTTTGGGACAAACCCCAAGAGCCCAAACTTCAAGATAATCACTTCCGCTTCTTCTTGGAAGCGGATTTCTTGGTTTTGGAATGCTTGGTTTTAGAAGACTTAGCCTTCGGAGTCTTCTCCTTCTCAAGGACATGCTTCAGCTCAAGCAGGAAAGATATAGACAGCATGAATGCTGCAGCAGATTTCAGGAGGAGACGCGTAGTGATTATCATATCTACGAATTGTGTGGTAGGTACCAACAACATTCCTGAATTCAGCACAAGGAGGAACAATGCTGCAATCTGCAATGACCTAGATAGCTCACGCCCTTTATCATGACCAAATAGGAAGAGAAGGATGAGCACAGATGCTACCATGAATAATATCGCCAAAACTGTGAGAGTTGTCCAAAAAGCTATCATAACCACTTCACCCAGGTATTTTCATTACTTCCTGGTATTTAAATCTTGATATTTTTTCATGGAAATCTTGCATGATGAAATCAAAAGAAATAAAAAAAGCATAGAATATCAGAGGGAGATGGGGATGTTCAAAGATATTCTGGGGTCTGAGGAGAGCCTGTTCAGGAACACAGTAGCATTGGACTATGACTATATACCGAAGCTTGTACCATACAGGGAAAACGAGCAGCGCACCATAGCCAACTGCATAAAACCTCTTTTCCAGAAATCCAACGGAAGGAATGTGCTGGTCTATGGTCCTCCCGGGGTTGGTAAGACAGTGGCTACCAAGCACATACTGAAAGAGCTCGAGGAGGAGACCGACGAGATATCTCCGGTATTCATCAACTGCTGGCAGAAGAACAGCTCATATAAAGTTCTCACAGAGATCTGCGATCAGATGGGATACATGTTCACCCATAACAAGAAGACAGACGAACTCTTTGCTGTAGTGAAGAAGATGGTCAATAAGGGCTCAGGGGTTTTCGTTTTCGATGAGGCAGACAAGCTCGAGGACCTTGATGTGATTTATTTTATCCTTGAAGAGATATTCAGGAAGAGCATCATACTGATAACCAACCACAAGGAGATCGTTCTCGAGTTCGATGACAGGATAAAGTCGCGTCTCATGCCACAGACACTGGAGTTCAGGCAGTACAATGAGTTCGAGACAAGAGGCATACTGAAGGAAAGGCTTGAGTATGCGTTCGTCCCAGGAGTCTGGGAAGATGATGCCTTCGACGCTGCTGTGAAAAAGACCAGCGAGATCTCCGACATAAGAAGCGGGCTTTACATCCTGAAAGAAGCAGGGCATTCTGCTGAGGACAGGTCATCGCAGAAGATAACAAAGAGTGATGTCGAAGCCGCCATTAAGAGGCTTGATGAGTTCACAATCAAGAAGAAGGATTCTTTAGAGGATGAGAGCAGGTTCATCCTGAAGATAATAAAAGACAATTCTGGGAAGCGTATAGGAGACCTCTATAAGACATACCAAAAAGAAGGTGGAAAGGCAGTCTATAAGACATTCCAGCGAAAGATCGCAAAGCTTGCCGACAACAAGTTCGTCCACCTCGAGAAATCCGGCGGAGGCTCGGAAGGCAATACCACCATCGTTACTTTCTCCGGGAACAAGACACTTGACGAATATGGGGGCTAGATCAGGCTTCTCCTCAAGGAATAGTTCATCAAGAGTACTGTGGTTATAGGCAGCATAGCCATGCCCACCACTGATGGGGACTGCTGGCCAGTGATGAGATTGAGCAGCGGTAACGCATTAGTAACGATCAGCCATGATGCCAGGAATACTGGCTCTTGGAACTTCTTTTCGACGCTTTTTTGGATCAGGTTCGCCACGAACAGTCCGATGATTATGGGTATTGGGAAGAAGAAGGATGCTACTATGACCTGCTCGATGCGGTCAACAGGTGTCTGCGTTATGATGTTGAGCCCCACTACCAATAGGATGAGCAGTGGGATGCTCAGGACATAGTGTGATATGTACGGATGATCTTTGTAGAATCTCTTCGGGTCCATGAAGGTATTGCCGTGAGGGAGATATAAATTATTTGCGGAAGGATCTCATCGTCTCAATCAATGAAAATGATATATACAGCGTAAGTCTACGGCAAAATTTAAATAAATAATAATTTGTAATTTGTGGATGGGCTTATTGACTCTAATA
>CAZTTX010000088.1:0-2238 GCA_964616085.1 uncultured Methanosarcinales archaeon | reverse complement strand
TCGTTATTACAAGATCGAGCGGTTCCAGCACAGGTTTTATCTTGACTGCATAGCCTATGCGTGCGCCAGGCTTATAGCCTTTATCGGGTGATTTCATCATCATGCCTTCGTGGCCTTCCAGGAGAGCCTTCTCATAGAAAGAGTTGGCTTCTTCCACAGATCCTGCTTTCACTGATTCAGCAAGCTCTATGAACCCTTTTTTGACATCCACAATCCTCTCTAGCCTCTCTCTCCGTTGCTCGAAGCCTTCATCCAACAGGTCATTCCCTTCCTCTTTGAGCACGTCAAAGACAACTAGCACCACTGGCATCTCTTTTGACATCTTATCTATGCCATGCTTCCTCCTTATCCTTTGGGAGATGCTCTGGAAAGGGAGAAGCTTTTCTGTCTTCCTATCCACTCCCAGCACTTCACAGTCAAGGATGGCTTCTTCTGCTTTGACATCTAGTCTTATCCTTTCGATGAGCTCAGGGAACTGACGAGATACATCTTCGAGCCTGCGTGTGAACAGCTTGACCTCATCTCCTCTCTTATGTGCCTGGACCCTGAATCCATCGTACTTGTATTCGATATAGGCAGGAGATCCTACTGTGGCGAAGCCTTTCTCGATGGTGTCTGCCTTGAAGAAAAGCATGGGATTGACAGGCCTCATCGTCTGCATCTTGATGTCCTGGATCGCATCCATGCCCTTCTCTGAGATGAGCCTTGCCACTTCTGCCAGGTCATTCGTGAGGTCATATGCTCTCTGTATCTTGTCTAGAAGTGTCTTGTATCTTTGAGGCTCCTTATCCCTCTCTTGGTACTCAACAGGGAAGTGCAGGCTAATCAGGGCGTCCCTTATCGTGCTGTAGGATGCTCCGATCCTGAGGTCGCCCAAAACTGTGCGTGTTATATATCTGGCTTCTATGGGCTTTGCGGAGGTCAGCAGTTCTGCAACAAGCTGTACTTTGCTCGATACTGTACCCGACCCTTCTATTGAGGAAAGTTTCTCTATGTTCTTGAAGACCTTCTCTATGGTCAGTTCAGAGGCGAATAGTGTGTTCTGTTTCTTCTTGGCGATGAGCTCTTCTGCGGTCTTGCCTAGGTCTCCGCTCGTCCTGAGGTCTTTTGAGATGCCATCAGGGCTCTTCCCCGTCGCAAGGCTTAGCGCCTTGCCCACTATCTTATCTGAGACGCCAGTCTTCCTCTCATCCCACTCTGGGAAAACCCTGCCCTGTAGCAGCAGGATAGTCTTCTCTTTATCCTCAGCACCCAATCCTGAGAGAAGCGTAGCTATTATATCTGTCTTGTCGAGCCTTTTCGTGGAATTCTCTATCTTCTCGTAATGCTCTGCCAGCATGTTGTACGGCGCAGAACCCATGTCTCAGAAAGGTATTATTCTATTTAAAAAGCTTGCCTAACATGAGCCGATGACTGCTGAAAACCTTTAAATACTTCTCAGCCAATACGTGACTATGGAGTTCGCACAGGTCCTATTGAAGCGCAGATCCTGCAAGAAGTATCTCGACAAGCCGGTGCCCCTTGATTTGGTTGGGGGCATTGTTGAAGCGGGTGGGAAGGCACCATCAGCAGGGAATAAGCAGAACTGGAAATTTATCGTCGTCAGGGACAAGGAAAAACGTGATCAGATAGCCAAGTTCTGCCGAGACCAGTACTGGATGGCGGATGCTCCTGTGCACATTGTGATATGCTCTGACGATTCAGTCTCAACCAGACTCTTCGGCAAGAAGGGCGAGACATATTCCATACAGAACTGTGCTCTTGCTGCAGAGAACATAATGATGGCAGCTACAGAATTGGGGCTAGGCTCGTGCTTCGTCTCTGCTTTTGATGAGTCAGAGATCGCAAATCTTCTTGGAGTTCCAGGTTCATCGCGAGTCCAATCTGTAGTCACACTGGGATATCCTGCCAGCAAGGAACTCTCAAAGAAGACAATCAAGCCTATAAAAGAGATAATGAACATTGAGGCCTATGGCTCTGATGGCAAGGATATCTCTGCCTTCCTGTTTGACTGGAGCAATGTGGTGAAGAAACAGATCTCTGGCTTAACTGAGGATGTTGTGGGGATCATGAAGGACGAGCTCAAGAAGGCAGGCAAGGATGCCGGAAAGAGCCTTGATGGCATCTCTAAGAAACTGAAGAAGTATATGGAAGATTCTGGCTATCTCAAGAGGAAATTCTGACTTTTTATTACGGCTTGGGTCTAATACAAGTTGAATGAAATTCAACTGTACAGAC
>CAZTTX010000087.1:0-2277 GCA_964616085.1 uncultured Methanosarcinales archaeon | reverse complement strand
CGAGTTGATAGCGTCAGAAGCTAACGCGACCGAGCCTGAAAAGAACGCGGCGATTGTCTTGATGACGAGCAAGAAAGCATTGGCAAGGACTGCTACGATACTAGCAAAGACTGTCTTCTTCATGGGAGATTCCCAGGTGAAGTAGTATAAAAAGATTTAGGAGTCCTGGCCAGGATCCAGACCATATTCTGATAATATCTTCTTGGACGCCTGAGATTCGCGTGTTCTCGCGTCTGCAAAGGAGCGTTCCACATCTTCAGCTTCATAGAATGCCATCTTGGGCAGTATTTCTGTGAAATACCTGTCGAGCGTGCTGTCGAGGTATTCCTCTGAGGCATAGAGCTTTCTGGCCGCTTCAAGCACACCGGTGAAAAAACCTTCCTTTCCTAAGAGGTTAGATTCTTTCTCCAACTCTGCAATCTTCCTTCCAAGATTATCAGCAAGTAACTTGTCTATGTCCTTGTCTCCATAGGGTTTTGATTCTTCAACAGAGCTTTCTATGGACCCGGCAAGCATGGAGATCGCCTTAAGGCCTATGTCACGTCTTCCCGTGTAGAATTCCCTCACACCGCCAGTATAGCACATGGTAGTATGGACATCAAGCAACGCATGGAAGTCATGGAGATCGATCTCATTATCATCGCAGATGGCTCTAATCCTTTTACCATCCTCAAGGATTTCATCAAAGTTCTCATCAATCATCTCCGCAGGGCTCCTGTACTCTGTCATGCATGGGAGTAGTGGATTGCTATTCTTAAGATTTTCTGAGTGGCTATAGAACAACAAAAGACCGTTCGAATCAAGAGATGGTCCGGAGAGAAAAAAAATCAATCATTATCTGAGGGAACGAAACGGTACTTCTTCTTCATGTAGTAAATGTATGCCTTCACATAATCCTCACCAAATGTCTTCCCAATATAACTTAAAACACGCGAAACTCTGCTGATTGTCCTCGTGCAATCGTTACTACAAGGCACATGAACATGTAGAGAGTCTGTAGAGAAGAGTCGCAAGAGATCAAACTTTCCATCTTGTGAACCAATCTGCAAGGAATATGGATCCACATCTTCAAACCTCAGGTCAAAATCGAGTTTTCCCCTGACTTTTTTGAGGATATTTTCAGTGTATGGATATGATTCTTCCCATCCCTCCTCAAAAGGTACCAAATATGTCAGTTTATGGAAAGGGTTGATAAGGGGACATTTCATCGAGAACTCAGAAAAGGAATCAAGACTCGTATGCTTGAAGCCTTCAACCTCAAAACCTCTTTCAGAGAAAGCATTTATGCAACATTCTGGATAACCAAGTAGATGCCCAACCCTATGGCGATTCTCGTCACGCACGACAAGATCCTCTTCTATGTATTTCCTAAGCTCATCCCTTTCCTTGTATAATATGAGATTGTATCGATGATCAGAGAATGCGGTGTCAGAAACGTCTGTCAGTGAGCTTATGACAAAATATTTTATGCTGTTTTTTTCACAATAAGTTATCATCTGTTCTAATCTTGACTTTGTCAATGTCTCTTTCTTCACGATACGTCTGCTCTTGAAAAGAAGGAACTCTAGAAGTTCAAGATCGATTTCCTTTATCTTCTTGAAATGATCCGGAAAATTCTCCTTGAACGATATATCGGAGAAGCATAGCTCTTTAAAACGACATGTCTTGCCAGAAAGGGAACATATTCTCTCCATCTCTGGGAGATAAACGCAACATCTTAAAAAACTTGCTGGGTTGGGAATAAAAAAAAGAAAAGAACGATTATGGAGTAATCCCTTCAGGAGCCTCGCCTACAGTGTTGTTCAGATCATCAGGAAGCTGATCAACTTCATCAGCTACATCTTCAGCATCATCAGGCAATTCTCCAGCTTCATCGGGCGCTTCCCCAGTATCATCGGGTGCCTGTCCTGCTTCTTCAGGTCGTCTTCCGACATCCTCAGGCATTCCACCAGTCATCTCGTCAGGGGCTCGTCCCATCCTGTTTTGGAAATTCTCAAAAGCCCTATGTAGTCCTTCCTGAGCCTCTTCTGGAGTGTTCTCCATCACTCTCTGCATCGTCCTTTCAGCTACTTCTTGGCCTCGTTCAAGATTCATCTCGGAAAGCCTCTCTATGGACCTTTCCCTACCTTCTGCACTACGTTCGAGAGCATTCCCTACAGAATCTCTTGCCTGCTCAGGCACCTGTTCGCGTACTCTTGCCAAGACTTCAAGATGCTTGCTTGTCTGTTCAGCTACCGACTCAGCATCATCTTCGCTTCTTTCAGAATCACCAGAACG
>CAZTTX010000086.1:0-2287 GCA_964616085.1 uncultured Methanosarcinales archaeon | reverse complement strand
GGGATTATGAGAGTCAAGATTACAGGACAGAATCAAGAGAAAGCTTCATGAGCAAACACATGCCCGAAGAGCCAAATGTCTTCCTAGGAAAAGCAAGATTCATGAACAGCATGAACATAGTGAACAGCGACATGATAATAACATCAGCCCTCAAGAAAAGATACAGGACCTTATTCGCTAAGGACCCTCCTTCGTCACGGGATGCCCTTCTCGGCGAACTCAAGACACGTGTTCAAGTGCCTTATGAGGACGAGATCAGACGCATCAGAGTGCTACGCGATGGGATGATAAATGATTTAAGAGAGCCGAAAGAAGAAGATATAAGTTTCGCGGTCTCTATGGCAACACGTTTCACGAAAGAGTTCTGAGAATCCATTACAAAATATTTATAAGTCTAAAGATAATAATTTTCACTATGGAAAGCAAATCCCGAGGAAGGCCTGCAGGGTCCGAGATTAGACAGAATATAGTAGATATCCTAGCAGCAGCGGGGCCCATGTACGGCTATAGGATACACAGATTATATGTTGAAGTGTTCCCGAAGGTCACGATGAGGTCTATCTACTATCACCTTACAAAGGGCAAGGATACTGGTGAGATAGAAGTGGACAAGGTAAGGAAAGAGAAGGGCGATTATTCTTGGGGGAATGAGGTTGAGAAGATATATTACAGATTAGGCAAGAAAGCTCAGCCTCGTGACAACAGAAGGATTAAGGAACAGATTGCAAAAGATAAGAAAGGTCTCAAGAAGACCAAATCATAGCAAAGTCTCCAAGAGGCTCACGACATTCCATAGCTGTGTCCTGGTGAACGCTTGAAGATTTGAGTCCGATGATATGTCTTCTAGTTCCTGCTGGACCTTGTCTACGCGTAACGAGATTTCTGCACCTTCATCTTTCAAGGTTGATATCATCTCATCAATCTTCGACCTGACATTCTTCGGTACTGTAGAATCGTCACGTATATCTTCTAAAGATTCTAAGATATCGATAATTGCATCTTGTTCTGTCATCTTAATCATCCTCCTCTTTTTTTGCTCCGGGATTTTCTTTCCTGTGAGCATCAAGCTCATCCCGAGCCTTCTTCTTCTCCTTGTCGAGCATGTCAATCCTTTTCTGGACAAGCTCCTTTTGATTCTCAAGATCTGTCTTCACGGAATCGTAATCCGAAGCCACCATGATATTGCCCACTATTCTATAGACTTCCCTATCCTCAGCAATCTCTGAAAGGGCAGAATCTATCTCAGCAAGCTGCATACGCAAGGTGCTTGTCTGCTGGTCGCATGAATTGACCAGATTCACAAGTCGCTGCATATCCATATTGTAGTTATCAGAACCATCCATCATATAACACCTATGAGGAGATATCATCTCCTGAAAAGCTCACTCATCTTGTCGAATACTTGAGAGAGCCGGCTCACGGAGGATTCTGCAGCCTTCATGGCTACCCTATCCTCAGCTTCAAGCTCAAACTTAACGCCATCATTTGCTTCCGAAGAGCTCCATCGGAACCTTGCAGCATCCTGATGTGCCTCTTCAGGCGACACGGCCTTTCGCAAAAGCTCAGGATGCCTCGCCTTCACATGGATAGTCTTACTTAGCATATCATCTCGCCTTGACATGCGTAGGTGTACTCCTGACCTTGTGCAAGAGCTTTGATCCGCAATAAGGGCAATGTATCCTCTTCCTGAGATAGCTGTCAGCGACAGTTTTCTTGCAAACGAAACATCTGTATTCCATGTGTATCATCCTTCTTATCAAGTAATATAATGACCGGAGCCAGACTATATCAAGCCTCTACCTCATCTTCGAGGTTGACATATTCGTGCTTGCTCCCTTTGCCCTTAGCAACAAACTCTTTAGGATCGAAAGTGTAAGCCTTTCCAGTGAACTTTATCCCTGTCTTCTTGCACTCCCAAAGGCCTGCAGAGAGACGTCTGACAGTGTTCTTATTGCAGAATGGAGATTTGCTGCTCTTCTTCACAAGGCTTTCAGTCCTGCTGACCTTTTCCCTCATGGACTTACCATACCTGGCACCAAACCGTCCACCTTTGCCTTTTATCCTCTTAGCCATAATTATCATCCCTTTGAGCTATCCCTTGACGCTTTCCTCAGATGCCTTTCAGGCATTCAGGGACTTCTTTTGTGTATCATGGGGCTGCTCAGATTCGAACTGAGGTCGTCTGGTCCCAAACCAGAAAGGATAACCAAGCTACCCCACAGCCCCGAGTAAGCGTCAGGACAGCCATGAAAGAAACCCAGTTTATTTATAAAAGTTTCTGTGGTCT
>CAZTTX010000085.1:0-2289 GCA_964616085.1 uncultured Methanosarcinales archaeon | reverse complement strand
GAGCACTTCATCAAACTTGTCCATGTCCTCGGCCCTGATACCCATAGAGTATCCAACATAATCAGGCTCATCAAATTCTTTGAAGAATGACTTGAGTTCGTCCACAGTGTAGAACTTGTGTAATATAGTCACAATCTTGTGTCTTGAGAGTGCCTTAGCCATAGTGAAAGTCCCCGTAGTATCCATATTTGATGCCATTATCGGAACTCCTGTCCATGTCGCGTTTGAATGCAAGAATCTGTATGTCCTTTCTAACGATACTTCTTTCCTTGACGCCAATGTGCTGCGTTTTGGTCGTATCAGAACATCAGAGAAATCAAGTTTTGGCTCATTATCTATTCTCATCTGGAGAGTGCAATAGAACTCTAATTAATAAGTTTTGATATGATCAAGAAGATAACAAAAAAGAAAGAAGAAGATAATAATAAAAAGAAAAAGCTCATTCAAGAAGTGATCTGAGCATCCATAATGTCTTTTCGTGGTCCTGGAGCATATCGCCCACAAAATCCATGGTTCCATAATCCTTGGCCTCGGACGCGATAGAACCAACCTCTCGTAGAGTAGGTAGCATCTCCTCATGAGACTCCTTTAGGTCCTCAACCATTTCCATGGCCTTCTTATCCTTGTCACCATCTTTTATGGATGTCACATTCTTGAACCTATCGAAGGTGCCTTCAGCCTTGAATCCAAGCTGCCTGATCCTTTCGGCAACCTCATCAATCTGCTCAAAGAGGCCCTCATATTGCTTCTGGAACATGTCATGCAAGTCGTTAAACTCAGGTCCTACAACGTTCCAATGATAGTTCTGCGTCTTGAGGAACAAGGCATATGTATCAGCAAGCACCTTCTCCAATGCATCAGACAATCTTTTTCTATTCTCTTCAGATATTTCACTCATCAATATCACCCATTATGGCACTCCCTCCCTGGTTTTTAAATCTTATGTACAACAGGGTCTCTGAAGTAGTGTAGAGATATATTTTTATAAGACGCTCCAGAACTTGAAAGGATGAAAATCATCATCTTCTCAGATACACACCTGATCCACAGGTTCGACAGGCGCCGCTATTTGTTCCTCAAGAGGATAATCAGCAGTGCAGACAAGGTCATCATAAACGGCGACTTCTGGGATGATAGTGTGGAAAACGAGAGGTTCATGGCATCGGAGTGGAAAAGATTATTCCCTTTGTTGAAGCGGAAAAAGACAATATATGTCCATGGAAACCATGATCTCGATGATGTGTGGTCTGGCGATCCAAAGGCTTTCTGCGAAAAATCGTGCCATGAATACAGCTTCAAGTCAGGGCACAGGGAATTTATTGTGACACACGGTCATTCCTTATTGCCAGGGAGTACATCGCAAGAAGTATTGGCAAGACACAGTAATCCCCTCACCAGACCATTCTGGAAGATGGTATTCATGCTCCCTAAAAGAATGCGCAAGCTGGTGCTTGTACTGAGACTTGAGCGCATACCTTTATTCTTCACAAGAGGGAGATTCTATGAGCGGTTTAGGTTTCTGAATGATAAGATGAAAGAAGCCACAAAAAATATCAGGAAAGAAAAAGTCCTTATATGTGGACATAGCCATTCGCAAGAGATTGATATAGATAGTAATTATGTCAATACTGGGTTCATAAATTATGGAATCGGACAGTATGCAGTGATTAATGATGGCAATATCCAGATCAAGGACGAGAGGTACTGAACTTTTTTAAAGAAAATCTTCTACTTACGCAAAACTTATTACATCTCATATCATATTAGTCCGGATGAGACTTGAGAGCACCTCAATCAGCAATGGTTCTACGCTACCAGTGGAGTTCACGGCCAAAGGAGGCAACAGGAAGCCTACTTTGAGAATAGAAGACGTGCCCCCATCTGCCAAGAGTCTTGCGCTACTGTTCTATGACCTTGATAAGGCAGGGAGCTGGATACATTGGATGGTGTGGAACATACCTCCAGACTCTAGAGAAGTGAAAGGTCAAGAGGGTACAACAAGCTCAGGTGAGAGAGGATATTATGGGCCTGATCTTCCTGCAGATGCGGGCGTTCACAGGTTTGTTTTCCATCTCTATGCCCTGAGTGTTGAGAGCATAAACCTACAGCCGAATGCTGATAGGCAACAGTTCGAGAGCGCAATCTCTGGCAGAGTCGTTGAGGAGTACAAGCTGATGGTCAGATATGGTAGGCCAAAACCGCCTGTGAAGAGAAATGAAAAGAAGAAAAACAGCAACTGGTTCTGATCAGTTGTGGTTTCCGTGGCGCTTCTTCCTCGCTTTGAGGTAT
>CAZTTX010000084.1:0-2307 GCA_964616085.1 uncultured Methanosarcinales archaeon | reverse complement strand
TGTGTTACCGCAAAGGGTAACATTTAGGGGTGCCATCTTGTGACCTAACAGCTCATTATCGAAGGGGACCTCTGTTCTTGCATGAATAAGACAAAGCTGCTTGTGGTCAGGATAACTGAAGATCAGGAGAGAAAGCTTGAGGAGAAGGCAAGGCGGAAAGGCTTCCTGAAAAAATCCGACTACGTGCGAGTGGCTTTGTTCATGGGTGATAAGAATGAATGAGTTCGAGGACCTTCGTGGGGAAAGAAGGAGTTTCTTTTGCCCGAACAAGCTCTGGAAGGAACTGAAGCGAAGAACCAATGACTGCTACTCAGTCTCGCATTACATCCGGGAGGCGATAGAGGAGAAGATGGAGCGAGAAGAGAAATAATAAGCCAGAAACCCTTTTCAAGC
The DNA here is from genome assembly GCA_964616085.1 of uncultured Methanosarcinales archaeon. Classification (GTDB taxonomy): domain Archaea; phylum Nanobdellota; class Nanobdellia; order Woesearchaeales; family CAZJJJ01; genus CAZJJJ01. The sequence continues at coordinate 1,914 of CAZTTX010000084.1, read as the reverse complement.
GTTAAATTTTTATGTTTGAGTGCTTATTTTTTTCTTATAATGCATGTTGAGGACTCATTAAGGAAGTTTTTGGAAGGCAACGGTAAAAATAAGGGTAGACAACCTAATGAGCGATATGCTTCTTTTGACTTTTGTTATAATTATTTTTATTCCTTCTATGCCAATGATAAAATTAGGGAAATTGCTAATGAAAAGAATATTCATAATAGCTGTCTACAACTTGGCTTCTATTTGGCAAGTTGGGGAATGATGAGAGGCTCTTCATTTCTACTTGAGAAAAGTGCACGAAGTTTCATTGAATTGGTTACTGCTATCTCTAAAATGAATCCAAAATTGTGGGAGATTGATGTCCCAGACTATAATGAGGAGAATATTGCCATCTTGTTGGAGTGCAAGAAACAAATTATTGGTGCCTTGGGCAATGGCAACAATCCTAGCGATACCTTGGTAACAAAAATTATGCTTGGAGTTTTTGCCAATGTTCCAGCCTTTGACCAGTATTTTAGAAAAAGTTTCCACATGTATAGCTTCAATAAGAAATCACTATACAAAATAAGGGATTTTTATCTTCAAAACAAGAAAGTATTTGATTCTTTTAAAATTAATACCTTTGACTTTTTGACAGCGAAAGAAACTAATCTGATTTATTCTAAAGCAAAATTAATAGATATGTATGGATTTATGGATAGTCAATAGAAAATGGAAAATTAAAAACAGTTTTTTATCTCTTTGCTTCTCTTTCTTATCGTCACCTCAATGACCCCTACAGTATTCGCTATCTCACGCTGAGTTCGCTTCTCGCCCTGCATACTGCAGGCTAGGTAGAGGCTGGCCGCAGCAAGGGTTTGAGGATGCCTGCCATTGTATGCCTTTGTCCCTCGAATCTGCTCGATTATCGCAATGGCCTTTGAGATAGTGGGCTGCTCCAATTCTAGCCTAGAACCGAATCTTGGAATCAGGTCTATCGGGTCGACAGGGCTCACGCTGATTTGAAGCTCTTTCCTGATTATCGAATAGGAGCGAAGCATTTTCTTCTTGCTGACATTCGTGTAGGCCACAACCTCAAGAGGTGTCTTTGGGATCTGGTTTACCAGACAACTGGCATATACACTTGCGTAAGCGAAGCTATATATGTCCCGGCCAACAGTCAGGTTACCTTCCATCGCCTTCTTGAAGATAATCTTTGCTTCTTTCATTGTGTGCTCAGGTAGGCTTAGCCTGGAGCTGATCAGGTCAATCTTGCTCAAGCCCGACTTGGTGTTCTTCTCTTTTGTCGTCAATAGCCAGGCATTCTTGACTATCCTGCCCTCGACATTCCCAGTTCCAGCTTCAGCGAGGTATGGGGCCTGGGCACGGCCTGGGGCGTAGGTGTTCTTTTCCAATGGAACATCATCTAAGACAAGACCGCACATGTTGCAGATTATCTCTCTTGACCTGCCGATGTTTTTCAGGTCCAATGAGCCGCATTCTGGGCACTTACGTATCAAGGCCATCACCCCGCATGAAGTATAGCAAGACTGGCAGGACATTCTTTTCTTCCAGCTCCTCTATTCTCTCTGCTAGTTTCTGGATGCTCAGGCACAACTCCATCCTGTAGGCTACATCATCTGCAGAGGATTCTTCAAACAGGTCACGGATAGGTCTTTTCAGGTCTATTCTTCTCCGGCGGTCATTGTAAAAGACCTTGCCCTGGACCTTGATGATTTGGTTTTTAGTTATGATAGGTTTTGTTTGGAGTAACATGAGCATCAACCTCCTTATGTTAAAAAAGAAAATTTGGTGTCAGGTATCAATTGACTATGTGGTTGAAGGTTGCTTTATAGGTGAGCCTAACACTGGTTAAGAATTCCCGATTAAGTTTGTAGTTAGGCATTTTTACTCCCCAGTAATTATATAGTCGCCATACTATTTAAA
>CAZTTX010000083.1:0-2389 GCA_964616085.1 uncultured Methanosarcinales archaeon | reverse complement strand
GGTGAATATAATCTTTGTGGTGAGCACGAGGGACCTACTGAGAAAAGTATTTAAATCGCCAGGAGAGCTCCAGCGTCATGCCTGGAGAAAGGAGGATACAGAAGCTTGTGTACATGCTCACAAATGATGCCAGAGCGAAGACGAAAGAGATTGCGAAGGCGCTGAACACATCACAGCAGAACGCCAGCAGCCTCCTACCAAAGCTCAAGGAGGAGAACTATATAGTATCCTATGACCTGCTCGTAGATTCCTCAAAGTTCGGCTTCAGCAACTTCTGCGTCCTGCTCAGCCTCAAGAAGTACTCGAGACAGTCCGTAAATGATCTCGTGGAGGGGCTTGAAGCATACTCTGATGTGACCTGCATTGACATACTCTTCGGTAACTTCGACCTCTTCCTTAGGTTCACGTCGCCGAACGCCTCACATTTCAACAAGCAGCTTAAGCAGATATTGGCAGATTTCTCGGGCATGATACTCAATTATAGGATACTCACACAGATTGTTCTCCATCATTATTCCTCGAACTATCTCTCTAAGGACAAGTCCGGCTCAAGGCTCATCATCTCGGGCGATAGGGAGATGGTCGATGTCGATAAGACTGACCGTCAGATAATAGACATGCTGAATGAGAACTCGAGGAGGAGTGCCTCTGCGATAGCCAACAAGCTCGGGCTGAGCGCGAAGACGGTCATCGAGAGGAAGAAACAGCTCGAGAAGCGGAAGATCATCAAGGGCTATACCGCGACCTTCAACCACACGAAGCTCGGAATAAGCAGATACTACCTTCTTCTCAAGATGCGGTTCACGGATCCTGAGCAGGACAAGCTTTTCCTGAGGTTCACAAGGCATCAGGACAATATCATAGAGGTCATCAAGGTCTTCGGTGACTGGGACGTGATCCTGCTCATCGAGACGATGGGTACTGAAGACTTCAAGAAGCTACTTCTCGAGATCAAGTCAAGCTTCGCTGATGCCCTTGAAGACTATGTATTTCTTGAATCTGAAGAGGTCAGGAGATGGGGCTATATCTGTAGATTGGAATGATTCTAAGAATTTTCTATCCTATAGAGCAATTGAATGAGATAAAGGCTTCTGTTTCAATGAAGGATTCACAGGATTCAGGCAAATCGTGAGATTCCAATCTTTCTTTAGGGTAAAGGATGATATGCTCGACATCTGAGATATTCTCATCTCCTAGTATACCAGAATTTATAGAAGACTCTATAAGATCTTCATTGAGCTGGTTTAATTTAGTCTGCACGAGAAAGATGGAACCTTTCTCAAAAATCCCTTTAATGCCTAATGAACGACATTTATCAGGAGGATATCCTTGATTTCTACAGATATTATCCTGGTAGGCCATATCAAATTCTCCAACTGTATCGGATAGAGATAATAATATCTCTCGCGAGAATTGATAATTGTCAAAGAAGATATAATAGTTTTTATCGTCATCCAATTTTTCAGCAAGATAGGAAAATGGGTATCCTGTATCTTCTTCCGGAGGTGGGTGCATCAGTATCATGGCTGAACCTAGAATGAGGAAGATCGAGATGAAAGTGATTGCTTCTCTTCTATGCAAGAACGCTGACATCAACCTATAGAGGACAAAAATAGTGGCTGCCATGGCCAGGAAAAAGGCCCATGCGTAAGATACATGGTACTCAGGATAGAATATCATATTGAAATGGAAGACAGAGATGGAGACTATGATGCTGTATACCATCAACGTATAAGTGATGAGCCTGAAACGTCTGTCCCGAACAGAAAGAATGATCAACGAGGGGAGTGAGATAATGAAGAGTACTGAGAGGATCGGCTGTATGAAAGAAACAATCGGATGTGTCATCGGAGTGTCGGTGATGCTGGAGAATACGTGCAACATGCCACCATACAAGACTCTTGCTGCCAAAAGCGAGGTATCCGAACCCTCAAGCCCAGAGATTGATTCTGGTGATGTGTTATTAAAGAAAATAGGCAAAGAAAACAACAAGAATACAAGGAGATATTTAACATTACTACGGTTAAACGAATCCCGACGATGGGCTAACAAGAATATCAACTGTGCAGAAAGTAGTGCTATGGAAGCATAATGCGACCATAGCATCAGTATATTGGATCCCACTAAGAGCCACATCTTGTCATTCTGATCAAGCACGAAAACCTTATAGAAAAGATAGAATGAGATCAAAGCGAAGGTCATGAACATGAACATGTTCTCTAAGCCTGAAACATATGAAGTGCCATAAGAGATCACCATCGACAAGAACAGGATCAGGCTGAATACTGCAGGCAATAGGCCGAACATCTTCAACGCTATGTATGAGATTACTATTGTTGAGATCATGAAGAAGAAGAACGTGGGGAGTGAAACCAAGAATGGGTCTGTA
>CAZTTX010000082.1:0-2391 GCA_964616085.1 uncultured Methanosarcinales archaeon | reverse complement strand
AATAGTTCATGTTGCTGTTCTCATTGACACGCCAGTCGGATTGCCTCAGATAACCATCCATGACGTCGACAACATCGAACATCATCTTCTTGTTCTCTCTCAGCTTCTTGTGCTGTTCCCTGTATAGTATATAAGATTTCGCAGTCTTAGCATGACCTTCTTCGATAAGCACTTGCTCCACAGCGTCCTGGACGTCTTCAACATTAGGTATCCTCTTTCCTAGGGATCCCTTTAGGAAATACATGACCTTACTGGTGAGATCCATCGATGTCTCCCTGTCATGACCTCCTACTGACTTGGCAGCCTTGAATATGGCCTCTGTTATCTTCTCCTTGTCAAACTCAACTATGCTACCGTCTCTCTTCTCTACTTTCATGAAAACATCCGACATAAATTCTCCCTCCTTTTTTTCCCGTAACATGACGCCCAATGCAAGCGCTGAAACATTTTTGCCAAAAACACAATATAAAGGACTTTTAGCAACAAATGAACACAACATCTTGTGTCCAAGAAGTATATCCAAAGAGATGATATAAAAAAATTTCTTTCCACTGCGTCGTGACCAATCGTCATCAGTGAGCAATAATTGAATGCGGGGACATATGAAATATGATTACAGATATGGGAATCAGCGCCAGCTCTATTTCGGACACCCTCGGACTTTCATTTCACACTTTCAGATGAGAGAGAAGAGTTCATCCTGGGAGTCGTCCTCTATAAGCCAAGAAGCAAACCCTCTTCCGAAATTGAACGCGAAAGCCTCAGTAGCTGATGCCAGGAAAGGGAACATCGGACCAGACCGCTGCGCTTCTCTTAGCCTGATAGTCACGTTCATGTCCTCCTCAAGATAAGTCTTGGCATCATCGACATTGCCTAAGTGATCAATAAGACCATACTCCAACCCCTCATCACCAAGGAAGATCCGACCTTCCGAGATGGCATCAAGAGCCTCGGCAGATAGAGCCCTGTTCGCAGCAACATCATCCATGAAAATCTCATGCACCCTGTCAATCTGGCCTTGGAGCATCTCACGCTCTTCTTCCTCAAGAGCCCTCAGCGGAGATCCTGTATCCTTGAAGTCGCCGGCTACAAGCCGCTCATATGTAATATTATACCTCTCCAGGAGCCCAGAGACCTCTAGGTATGAGGATGTAACTCCAATGCTACCCACTATGGACAAAGGATTTGCGAAGATAGTGTCTGCTGCTGAAGCTATCCAGTACGCGCCTGATGCTCCTAGCGATCTTATGACTGCGACCTTCGGCTTATCGAGCGCCTTCATCGCTTCAACTACCTCATGGGAAGCGACCGCCCCACCACCTGGCGAATCTATCGAGAGTATCACCGCATCTATAGAAGGGTCACGACCTGCCTCTTCAAGATTTCTCACTATGAAGTCTGACATAGAAGGTTCTGCACTGAAGAGACCTTGTGATGGCTGGCTAGTGATAGCCCCTGATACAGAGATCAGCATCACGTTTCCTGTTCCTCTCGCACTCGGCGAGAGATCCATGAATATCCCAATGAAACCTGCGACAATGAACGAGACTACTGCTAGTCCCAATACCAAGAAAATTCCATAAGCCCATCTGTTGGCCATTCATATCCACCTCTGCTTCTCTGAAGCCTTATACATAGAAGTATCATAACCCATCATCTCAACAACCATGGTCTGTGAGAGGTACTCAGTGAGCCTCTGTGCGTTCCTGTTCAAAAGCATGAACATGGGATCCAGAATCCATAAGAAGATGAAGGGTGCGAAAGGGATAAGGAAGATGTTCCTGAGCAATGCGTCGAAAAAGCCCAATTTGAACTGCTTGCTGAGCTCCGCAGCCTCTTCAAGAGAAAGCCTACGCCGTGCCGCTCCGGCCTGCCTCTGCATCATAGGGATCTTTATAGTATAGATGCCCATCAACATCATGCCTAATGTCTGGGAGAGTTTGCGTTGCAGCACGATGAAATACACCAGCATCACCAAGGTGGAAGCCACCATTATAGAAGTGAGGGATGCCATGAGCTCAGGATCCATCAGGATACTCTGATAGATGTTCATCGCGGAACCATTGCCTGCGGCCCTCGAGATTAGCCTGTTGAACGGAGACAGGACAAATATATTGAGTATGGCTAGGTCAAGGATGAAAGCCAGCAGACGTCTCAGCACAGAAGCCTGCATCAGGTGGAGCTTGCGTGGAGAAGTCCTCTTTTGTGTCTCCTTCCGCTTGTCCTTCTTCTGCCCGTTACTTGCATCAGCACCATCAGAAGCCATAATCCCCGCTTGAGAATGAACTTTATAAATTTAACCTTGGTATCAGAGGCAAAGAGAGCACGTCAAGGACATCATGGCAAAGATTTATAAACAAACCACGGTTTTTCCTATGTATGGCGCATGAG
>CAZTTX010000081.1:0-2528 GCA_964616085.1 uncultured Methanosarcinales archaeon | reverse complement strand
CTTGAAAACCCTGGGTAAGACTCTTAAAAGATGTTCTCTATGAAAAATATAGATAAATTCAAATATTACAAAAAGTAATAACATTATTACAAAAATGAATAATGTGAAAATATTGATATTCCTTATGGACAGAAGGACTGAGAGATTCACAATCCACCATAACGCCCAGCGGTTGCTTCTATTCCAATAGCAGCCGTCTTCTCAACCCATTCTTTGACACTTATTTTAAAACTATTGAGTCCTGATTTATTACAATTTGGGGTCTAATACAAGTTGAATGAAATAGTTTGTTTTGATATATCACAAATCATATCATTTCTTGAATGTGACGATATATGATTCTACCAGGAAGTTCGGGAGTTTCAGCTTCTTCTTGTATATCTTCTTCCAGTAGGGATATGGGATACGCACTATCGCTGGGTATATTCCGATACCTCTGAATCCTGCTTTCAAAAGAAGTTTTCTCATCTCATCAGGATCTACAGGAGTGCCATCATTGTTCTTTTTCTTGGAAATCCGTGGCATCCATGTTATCATCATTCCTGTACCACCCTCTTTGAGAGTATCATAGACTTTCTTCAGCATAGCAGGCTTATCTTCTATATATCTGAATGTACGTGAAGAGAAGAAGAGGTCTTTCTCCTGTCTTACATCTGCTTTGAGGAAATCTTCACAGATGTATTTGATATTCTTCCTGTCGCCTATATTTATCTTACAATGCTTGAGCATCTCTTCTGAGATGTCTACAAGATCGAATGTTGCCCCAGGATTCTTTCTTATGAGCTGTCTGGTCCATATGCCTGACCCTGGGCCCATCTCTACAACAGAATCGAAACCTAAATCTTTGATGTGATAGTTTATCGCATGGTACAGCTGTCGGTATCCGAGCCATCGCCTGAAATTCTCCAGCCATCTGAAATGCTCATAATCATCATTAGCCTTACTCTTAACCTGCTTCTTATATGTCTCCTTCAGATTTTTCATACTTCTGGAACTTATGAGATACATTATAAACTTTTTGAAGAATCATGTCTTTCTTATCGTCTTGATGACATATTCTATGTTCTTCTTTGTGAGTATCCTGAAGAGCCACAGGAGAGTTATGTATAGGGCTATTAAGAGTAATTTTAATATGATGTCATTGATCATCCCCTGGAGAAGATAGAAGAGCCCTATCATTCCTGAATAGGTGGCGATTATAGTGTAGATTCTAGTTTTCGGATATCTCAAAGTGTGGTGTTTCTCTGAGTAATGGTACTGTAGTAGAAGCATCATAAGATAGGACAGTACTGTCGCAATGACAGCACCCCATATCCCTATGATGGGGATAAGGATGAAGTTCATGATGACATTCGATACGGCTGCAGCTATCGTTATGCCCGTTATTATGTATGTCTTGTTGGAGAACTGCAGGCCTTTACCTGCAAAAGTCTTTCCAGCGTGTATCACAGGAGTGATGGACAAGAGATACAATAATGGCATATACTGCATATAATCTGGATTGCTAACAAAAAGTCCTAGCAGGTATTCTATGAAGAACGCGAAGATGATAGTGATGATCGAGAAAGGTACAAGAATAGCTAATGATGCATTGGTCACTGTCCTCTGCAGGACCTTATGATTGTCTTCGTTCTTCATCGTTATCGGATTTATCGCTTTCGTGAAGGGTTGGATGATGAATGTTTGGAGCAGGGTGGTCATCATATAGACGAAAGAGTATGCTCCTACTGCTGTGCTTGCCAGGAAAAACTGGATTATGAAGCGGTCCCCTGCCTTGAGGATCTTAGCCGAGAGTCCGTTGAAAGCTAAAGGAATACCATAAGAATTGTATTTCTTGATGAGACTGAAATCAGGCTTCCTGAAGATATCTTTCCGTTTCCGGAATATGACACATGCTGCAAGCACAGAATATGGTGCTAATAGCCCCAGGATCAGAGCGTCTATTGTCATATCCAGCTGAAGTACCATATAGAGTATGAGGAGGATCGGAAGTACCCCCATCACCAGTGAGAAGATGAAATAATCTTTTGCCCTTGACTGCATCATGAACTCTGTCATCGAGGTCTGGACAAAGAACTGGGCGAATGCGACGGCCAGGAGTATATACAACAGGTAAAAATGCTGAGGGAATGCAGAGAAGAGCGCTTCTCTTATCATGCTTGAGAACAATAGTACCAAAGTCACCAGGATAGCAAAGCTGAACAGATATATCGAGACGATGCTTGAAAAAGATCTTGGCTTGTCCTTGTCCTTGAAGAAGAACCTTGCGTACGAGGTCTGTGCGACCTTGTTGAAGAAATTGAATATTATCTCCCTCAGGGACATGAGAAGACTATACAGACCGAATTCTGCGACGGGAATATATGTCGTATATAGAGGTATGAGAAAGAATTTAAGACCATCTACGATAATCCTTCCCATGCTGTATAGTGAGAAGTTCTTCAGGAGCTTCATGGTGTGTTTGTTATTGTTGTTTTTATAAGGTTTATCAATCAGAGGTTCTGGAGATCTAGTGTGAGTGGAACAGA
>CAZTTX010000080.1:0-2535 GCA_964616085.1 uncultured Methanosarcinales archaeon | reverse complement strand
GCACCAAGTGCCTGAGACTACCCATCTTGAGTTGGCTGAACAGTATGTATTATCACTGATTATGTTCTCTGCGCAACATGCGTTCTCTCCGGCTGTGCCCGAATCCCACGTGGATCCATGTGTGCCATAGCCATCACCACAGCAACCTGAGCGCGAGCTGCCATCAATAAAAGTGCGTCCTGAGCATTCACAATGAGATGCATGACTGTCCCAATCTATCGTGTATGCAATCCTATAAGATGTATATGAATAAGTAGTACTACAACTGGTAAAACTACCACCGCTCGCACGAGTTATCCTCCAACGATACCTCACATCTCCCTGTCCTTGACAGAAACGAGAATCCGGATTATCATGCGTACCGATATCACTATAAGATGCAGATCCACAAGAAGAACTCACACCAGACGAAGTATAGCCCAATGTTCCGCCAGGGTAATCAATCCGATATCTATAATCAGTAGCACAATCATAATTACACGCAAGAACATCCTGCGAGAACATAATGGGCAAAAAGAAGATAAATACCATCATTATAAAATAAAATCTGCGCATCGATACTCTTTGTATGATAAGCATTTATATATTTTTCTGAGTATATGTTCAAATAAAGTATTAATTATGAGAAATCTATTCCTGCTGGCAGGTCTGGCCACCTCCATAGGATCCTCTTGGCCTCCGGGTCATGAAGTATCTTGTCGAAAAGATACTCGAAGATGCCATCATGTATCTTGAGCCGATAATCACTGCAGTAGTTCTTTATGAATGCACCTTCCTTCTTATATATCTCAAGAGGGCAGACCCCAGAATAAGACCACCAGGAATTATTATCATCTTCTGTGGATAGTGAGGATGTCAAGCACATGGTCTTTGTCACAGGGTGCAAGAGGAGATCTCCATAATCAGATGTCAACACATCACCTATCTTGAATTCTGAGGAAGTGCGTGCCTCATCACAGCTATATATGGAGCCATCATGATTATACAAGAGTTGCGTATTCACAGCGCCGCAAGGGACTGCCATCTCTGAAAACCCAGTATTTATCCCATGGACTATTTTGGTAAGAGCGATTGATGCAAGACTCTCTGTGACTTCATGACCTTGCTTGTTGAGCTCTATTAGATAATCCACTACATTTTTCCACGCTTCAAGGAACTCCTCTGCTGTATACGAAAGGTTTTCCCAGTTGGATGTTGCAAGGCCAAAATTTGATATGTACTTGAATCTTATCTGACGGAATCCAAACGATATGAAAGTGTCAACAATATCTTTCCATCGAGGTAAAGAGTCTTTCACGATTACAGGAAGGATGTTAGCACTTGTATGACCTTTCTCTTTCAGGAGATTGATACCTGAGACGACAGAATCATAAGTGGGTTTAAGACCCGAGGTATATTTCCGGTTAGAATCATGGAGGTCCTTAGGCCCATCAAGGGATATGCATATGTCAGAACCATGCAATTTTAAATAATCAATGATGTCTGTATCTAAAAGGGTTCCGTTAGTCACCACGGTGAATATGACCTTTACCCCTTTCTCTTCTGCGAGACGCTCGGCTCTTTCCATCCCCCTTTTCACCAGGTCGAAACGTAATAACGGCTCACCACCAGTGAATTCAATGACAATCTCCTTTGCAGGACTTTCGAATATGAAATCAATAGTCTTGCCCAGGACATCTTCAGTCATATCAACGCCTTCCTTCTCTTCAGGAGCTCTGAGAGCATGGCAATAGTCACATGTGAGGTTACAGCGAAGCGTAGGAATCACTATATGAAGGCTCGGACCGTTGTTCAGATACCAAAAATACTTGTTCACTTTCTCATCGAAAGACTTCAGGTTGTCATCGGTGAGTATCATATGATTTTTCTCGAGAAGCTTGAAAAGCTCATCATCAAAATCATTAAAGATGTAGCGTTCGTACTGATTCTTTGATAGAAATAGCCAATCGCCATAGTCATTAGTGAGGAGGACCCCATCTGAATATTTGCGCGTCCTGAGTTTGAGTTTCTGGTAATCCTTACCTATCACATATACCATTTTAAATCATAATTCCTCTCAACATCACCATAAAGTCAACAGCCATCCTCTTCTGGAACAGTTTTCCTGTTAAGGTGAGCAGAAAACCTTGGATTATCAAAAATCTTTTGGACAAGCATTGACCTAAAAAGATGCTTCCTTTGAGCATTAAACTTATAGACATTATAATTGATGGCATGATTCATGAAATCTTTGGCTAATGCCAGCAGCCTTTCTTCAGTATTAAGTTCTTCATCCTGATATGAGATGTTTACGACAACAATACAATCAGCACTTCCCTTGTAATAATATATATAAGCATAATCACTCATCTGAAAACCTACAGAGTATAATGTCTCAAGACCATATATGTCCAAGTTGAGCGAGAACCTTGCAAAATCACCATCCATCGATACATTGACCATGTGCGAGGGATATAAGCCCGGTTTAAATAATTTTCTTTGAGCAACCCCTCTTAAGAATTAGAACAAAACCTTAATATAAACGCATAGTTACCG
>CAZTTX010000079.1:0-2536 GCA_964616085.1 uncultured Methanosarcinales archaeon | reverse complement strand
GTCATAAAATCACCTTTTGTGACTAAATGTGACTTTTTATTTAAATGTTTGCACAGAAATAACCACACTAAGTCAGATATTCAATTTCATACTTTTTGTGCTCGGTCTGGGAAAATATATGCCCCTTTCATTATAGGTGCAGTCAGACGAGTTAAAGGAATAACGAGATTATTTGTGTTCAACTTTCTTTTAGGCTGGACTATCATTGGATGGATCATCGCTCTAGTCTGGGCAACCCTAGAAGGAAAAGGTTGAATTAGGAACTGACATCTAATCTTTCTTAATTCTCTTAGAAAAAAGGGTGAACAGCGATCCTGGTTTCCCGTTTCAAAACAGTACTGCCAGGAACGTGGGTCTGCTTGACTTCCGTGTTCGAAATGGGTACGGGTAGTTCCAGACCACTATGGCCGTTCTGTGTTGGGAAAATCTGCTGTGATTTATAAATCTTTCTCAAGGATCAGAGGTCCAGGTTGATGGCCTCCTTAGAGTGGTCATCTATGAACTTGCGCCGCGGCTCGACATGCTCACCCATGAGCACTGTGAAGATCTCATCGGCCATGACCGCATCATCTACCATGATCCTCTTCATTGACCTCGTCTTTGGGTCCATGGTTGTCTCCCAGAGCTGCTGAGGATTCATCTCACCAAGTCCTTTGTACCTCTGTACAGCGACCCCATCAGGACCACCAAGCTCTTTCATGAGCTTGTCTTTCTCAGCATCATCATAGGCGTACATCTTCTTCTGCCCCTTCCTGAGCTGATAGAGAGGAGACAAAGCCACATAGAGATAGCCCTGCTCGATGATCTCAGGCATATACCTGAAGAAGAATGTGAGCAGCAATGTGGTGATATGGTTGCCGTCAGTATCAGCGTCCGTCATTATGATTATGCGGTGATACCTCATCTTGCTAATGTCGAAATCATTACCCACACCAGCACCGAGCGCTGTTATCATGTTGGTGATCTGCTCACTGCTCAGGATCTTGTCGAATCTAGCCTTCTCTACGTTCAGTATCTTTCCCTTGAGCGGGAGGATGGCTTGGAATTCCCTGCTCCTTCCTTGCTTGGCGCTGCCGCCAGCAGAATCACCCTCCACGAGGAATAGCTCAGACTTAGACGGGTCGCGTTCAGAGCAGTCAGCGAGCTTGCCTGGCAGTGTAGAGAACTCTAAGACAGACTTCCTGCGCGCTAGGTCTTTCGCCTTCTTGGCCGCTTCCCTTGCCCTTGCAGCGTTCATCGACTTATCAACGATGACCTTTGCAGTGTTTGGGTTCTCCTGCAGAAAGGTATGGATCTGCTCAGAAGCGATAGAATCCACAAGGCCCTTCACATCAGAGTTGCCTAGTTTGGCTTTGGTCTGACCCTCGAACTGAGGATTGGCTATCTTGATGGCCACAACTGCAACAAGACCCTCCTGCACATCCTCACTGACGAATCTCTCTCCATTCTTTATCAGATTCTTCGAGACCGCATAATTATTGATAGCTCGCGTTATTGCCGTCTTGAACCCTGAAAGGTGTGTGCCACCATCAACAGTGTTGATGTTGTTGACGAAAGAGAATGTCTGGCTCTTGTAGCTGTTGTTGTACTGCATCGCTATATCCACGAAGATCTCTCCGTTCTCTTTGGTGAAATGTATGACCTCGTGCAATGGGCTCTTGTTCTTGCCTATATGTTCTATGAACGAGCTTATCCCTCCTTCATAGAAGAATTCGAGCTTCTGGTTGTCACGCTCGTCCTCTAGCACTATCCTGAGTCCTTTGTTGAGGAACGCTAATTCTCTGAGCCTGCTCGAGAGAGTATCAAAATTATAGTCGTTCTCTTCGAAGATCTCTGGATCCGGATGGAATGTTATCCTTGTACCTTGCTTCTCGCTAGGTCCTTTGTCTTCCATATCGCCTAATGGCTTGCCTCTCGAGAACTCTTGCTCGAAGATCTTGCCGTCCCTGGCCACCTGGACCTTGCACTTGTCAGAGAGCGCATTGACACATGATATGCCCACACCATGGAGTCCGCCAGAGAACTTATAAGAGTCCTTATCGAACTTGCCTCCTGCGTGGAGCTTTGTCATGACGATCTCGAGCGCAGGTCTTCCGAACTTCTCATGTATGTCTACTGGGATGCCCCTTCCATTATCTATGACTGTGATGGAGTTATCTGCGTGTACAATCACTTTTACACGGTCGCAATGCCCTGCGAGTGCCTCATCGACAGAATTGTCTACAGCTTCCCATACAAGATGGTGCAGTCCTGCAAGCCCTGTGGAGCCTATGTACATCGCCGGCCTCTTCCTGACAGCCTCAAGCCCCTCAAGGACGTTGATATTTCCTGCAGTATAGCCGTCCTTCTTTACGTTCTCAGGACTGTTTTTATCACTATCATCGCTCATCAGATATCACCGTAATCTTCTAATTTTTCCGGCTCTGCTCCTCGATCCCGGGCCGCTCATCTTAGTCTGAAACACTCTAAGAAAATGGCTTTCAAGAACGCCATTCCTATGATATCGGTGGGCGATTCTATTTATAAATGTTGTGGT
>CAZTTX010000078.1:0-2550 GCA_964616085.1 uncultured Methanosarcinales archaeon | reverse complement strand
CCTCAAGCCCATTTTTCTTTGAAAAATGTTCTATTCGGGAATTTGAACATGCTCAATAACAAGTTATTGGCAGCAACTCGCAAAAAATATGCTCGTTGCAATCCCCTCAAGCCCAGGGAAGCGGGTTGAGGTCCAACAACTTTGTTGTTGCATACCTCAAGCCCATTTCTTTTCAAAAAGTGTTCTCTCGTGGATTTTTACTTCTGAGAGCAATGCTTAAATTTTCAAATTGAATACTTGAGTTATGCGATATGAATTTCCTGAAGGATTCCTGTGGGGCACATCAACTTCTGCTCTCCAGATAGAGACTGCTGGTCCTCATGATTGGCGTGGCCTTAAAGGAGAAGATGGTTCTATCCTAGAAAGGACAATAGCGCACGATCTCTGTATGAAAGAAGATGCCGAGATCATATCTTCACTAGGAAATGCATACAGGTTCAGTATGGATTGGTCTAAGATACAGGAGAGACCATATTCTCAGCTGAATCCAGATGTTGTAGAGAGCTATAGGGATTTCATTGGGAGTCTCAAGGATAAGGGGACAAAAATTATGTTGGTCTTGCATCATTTTGCTAATCCAGCCTGGTTTACCGAGGGTGGTTCCTGGAAGGACGCCGAATCCATAGATGTCTTCAATGATTATTCACAGCGGATTGCTTCAGATTTCGGTGATCTTGTTGACATATGGAACACTATAAATGAGCCAAATGTATATGCAGGATTGAGCCATATCTCTGGAGAGTTTCCGCCGCATAAGAGACGCAGGCTTCTTTCTGCATACAAGATCCTCTGTAATATGGGTTCTGCCCATGAGGCTTCCTACAGGTCAATAAAAGAAGTTTCTGAAACTCCTGTAGGTGCTACGATGAACACCATGGATTTCTATGGTGATTCTCTTCTTGGAAAAATTGGTGCTGACGTTGTAGATTTAGTCTCAGTTGATTTCACTTCGAGCAAGTTCTCTAACTGTGACTTCTTTGGCATCAATTACTATGGGAAGATCCTATTTGACCCTTTGCCAGTCATGGCCATCGATTCATCAGAGAGGTTGGACGAGAAGGGTCTTGAGCATGACAAGATGTTCCAGTATCATCCATCAGGGCTTGCAGATGTGCTGATGAGATTCCATAAGAAATATGGCAAGCCATTGTTCGTGACAGAGAATGGTTGCTGTACAGATGATGATGAGCAAAGGAAGAGAAGCATCAGGGATCATCTAATCTCTGCGCATGATGTTCTATCTCGAGGGGTTGATCTCCGAGGTTATTTCCATTGGTCCACTTTCGATAATTTTGAGCTCCATCTTGGCATGAGCTATAGGTTTGGTCTTGTCGATGTGGATCTTAAGACTATGACGCGGGAACCCAAACCGTCTGCAGCATATTATTCCAAGATTGCTAAGAATAATCTTCTTGAGGACTTTGAGAAAGATTTTTAAATAGACTATAAGCTCTAATCCTTAAACTGCTCCTGTGGTGTAGTCCGGCCAATCATTTCGCCCTTTCGAGGCGAAGACTCGGGTTCGAATCCCGGCGGGAGCATTAAATACTGTTGTCGGTTCCAGAAGATTCTCTTCTGCTATCAGTGGGAGCATTTTGGATATTTTCCTATTTTTCTGAAAGATTTTCTTTTCCTTGACCTAATCTCATAAAAAGATGTGATTGTGCCATATATACATTATGGCAATGCCCTACCATGACGGAGAGAGTTTTGAGAGACATGTCGCACAGCTCTATAGCGATATATTGTGCAAGAAAGTCTATCATGATGTATTTCACAAGTCTGACGGGCATATCTCACAGATTGATATTGAATATGATACAATCTTTGGGAGGAGATATGTTGAATGTAAATATCGTTCGAATGGGCGTATGGTCAGCCTTGAAGAGATTGCTAAATTTGCTGCCGTGCTTGAGATTATCGGTGAAAGGACATCTAAAGGCGAATTTGTCACGAATACTGATTACACAGGGAGAGCAAAGTCCTATGCAGCCAGAAAAGGTATACGGCTTTATGATTTACATGATGTTAAGAGGATGGAGGAAAAGACAAGCCCCCATTTCATTTTATCTCAGTTAGTGCAAATCACCAAGTTTTATAAATAACCTCTCAACCACAAACGTCATTGTCAAACTGAACAGAGGTCTGATGCATGAAGAGAAGCTCAAAGAGATGGAAAAAGAAAGGCCAGATGAGATGGAAGTGGCAGAAGAAGAGGATGCGCAAAGAGAAGCGTAAGCGTAGAGCTTGATTGCTCTATATCGCTCACATCATATTCAAAACCTTTATATATAACATACAATTTTTGCTTGAACTGCTTACCAAAGCATGTTCGTGGGGGTTGACAAGCACGTCGACCTGATACGATATCTTCCCCTTCTTTTCACATGAGTACATAATCTCGTATTATGTATGATGAAGACCTGTAGACAAGATTCAAGAAGTTGTGCTATTATGACCAAAATTTCTTGTGAAACTTGCGACCAAACAAATTGATGTAGTTCCCGTTGATCCTGCGGGAGGTTGCTGCTACTAGAATTCGACTTAGCC
>CAZTTX010000077.1:0-2611 GCA_964616085.1 uncultured Methanosarcinales archaeon | reverse complement strand
CGCTTCATCTTCTCCAATAGTTTTATTAAGTGGATATTGCCTCAGATGTGAGATGAAGCACGACCTTAAGATAACATTGATGCTGATACTTTTCTTCCTGGCCGCGCAATATGTGGGATTGGTCATCACACAACAGTATATCACTGTGGAGAGGACTATGGATATTGAGACTGGCAGGGTCTCTTACAATGTCACTAATGTGAGTGATCTGCCGATGGGTGTCGAGCGTGCTGAAATCGCTGAGGACCATTCCTGGCTATACATCATGATCGCCATACTTATAGGTACTGTGCTCATCTTATTACTGGCACGCTTCAAACAGCAGAAGGTATGGAAGCTCTGGTATTTCATCTCTCTGGCATTCATCATGACCTTCGCGCTCTATCCTTTCCTTGGTGCTTTACTGGCTTTCATTCTCGCAGCGATCCTTGCGGTATTCAAGACCTACAGGCATAATTTCATAATCCATAACATGACTGAGATTTTCTTATATGGGGGGCTGGCAGCCTTGTTGGTGCCCATAATGAATCTCTTTTCTGCCTTAGTATTGCTGGTGGCCATAGCGATATACGATGCGATTGCAGTCTGGAAATCCAAGCACATGGTGACTCTTGCTGAATTCCAATCTGATTCCAATGTGTTCGCGGGATTGTTCATACCATACTCGGGTAAAGGAAAAAGAATGAAGGTCCATGCAAGCCACGGCAAGAAGAAGACAAGTCATGCACCAAAATCTTCTGATGGTGACGTAATTGAGAAGGCCATACTCGGTGGTGGCGATATTGCATTCCCTCTGATATTTGCAGGCACGGTGATGAAGACTTCTGGGTTCTGGGGCGCTGCGCTCATACCTCCGTTTGCTGCACTAGGCCTATTCGTGCTTCTCTTCAAGAGCAAGAAAGGCAAGTTCTATCCTGCGATGCCGTTCATATCTGCAGGATGCATCCTAGGATATGTGGCTTTAGTGGTTTTGAACAATATCTTATGAGCTTAGAATTTCCGGGTATAATCTCGTGGGTTTATCGCTAGCCCATCCTGTGCTCCTATGACATGGATGCCAGTCTCCTTATGTACCTCTCTCGCTATGAAAAGAGGATCTGAATATATCATCTTCGCTCCGAAACCAGTCAGTATCCCAAGCCGAGGGATGCATTCGCTCAGTAGTCTTGTAGCATCCTTCAATGTCATCTTGTCAGGTTTCTCCTCATCTTCTGTATAGACAGTCTTTATTATCAATATGTCTACGTCCTCAAAGCTCTTCACCATGGAAGGCATGAATCGTGTATCAGAAGTGTAGCCTATGCTGAATTCTGGAGTGTATATCTTGAGCCCGAACCCTGTGGCATCTTTCGACCTTACAGGGACAGTGTGTATGTCGAACTCATTGATTCCCACGCGTTCCCCTTGTTGAAGGATTATATTCCGCTCAAGATAATCCTTGTATCTTTTCCACAGTATTGGATTCTCATGTTCAGAACCTTCTATAATGGATTTCGCTCCGACAAGAACGCCCCTGTCATCAAGCCCATCGTGGGTCATGGCAGATACTAGAGGATTCGTGTCAGCACAATGCCCCATGTCGTAATTTGTGACAATCAATGCCATCGTGCTACGTGGGTTGAGCTTGAAATTCCTGTATTGGCATAATGTACCAGGACCTGGGTCAATGTGGATCTGGCTTCCGCCATATCTGATGATAAACCCTCCTGAGGCTCTCAACTGCTTGTTGATGGCAGTCACATCGCCTGCAGTGCCCAAGAAAATGATAGAGTCTTCCTCCATGTTACCCCCTTATAGAGGGTATTATTGCTGTTTTTAAATATTTAGGTGGTCTATCGCAATCCACTGCATAGGATGATTTAAGCATTCTTTTTGAGGAGGACCACTAGCGATTCTTCCTGCTCGTCCTTTATGCAGTAATCCAGATTATCAGCGATACGAGAAGCAAAATCTTTCACTTCTGCATGGTCTGGCATATTAGACCTCTCCAATCTCTCTTTTGATGCTCCAAGGTGCATATATGCTTTAATCTCGACATAATCTGGTGAGGCTTTTTTTATGAGATTCGCGTAGAGCTCTGGATTGACCATGTTCATCCCTCTGATCAATGTCACCCTGATGGCTGTCTTCCCTTCAAATGTGCTCAGGATATCAAGTGTGCGCATGAGTTTTTTCCAGGCGTCCTTCACCATGGGACGGTCTATCTTGAGGTACAGCTCTTCAGAAGGCGCGTCAAGCGAAACATAGAGCTGGGTCGGTGGTTCCAGCTCTCTGATAAGATCAGGTTCCAGCCCATTAGAGACTACGAAGACGCTATTCCCTCTGCTCTTCAAGAGTCTGATGAGCTCACTCAGTCGAGGGTAAAGTGTGGGCTCTCCGGTAAGCGAGATGGCGAACTGGTCTGGCTCTTGGGCTTCCTTGAATTTCTTCATGTTCACCTTGTCATTGCCACCAAATCCTGTGAGTAGTTTCCTGTGCTGCTCTACAGAACGTCTTATCACTTCTTCGGGTTCATCAAGCTCACTTATGGTGCCGCTCTCAGCTATCATACCAGTACCTTCATTGAGATCTATCTCGCGCCAGCAGAATATGCACCTGTTCTGGCAGAAAC
>CAZTTX010000076.1:0-2770 GCA_964616085.1 uncultured Methanosarcinales archaeon | reverse complement strand
CGATGATGCATTCTCGGAAGGTCATCAAAGAAGTATTTGCTGAGCTCAGCAAACTCACCGGCAGAGAATATAGCGTCTGCGAAAGATACATGATGGACGATGCGGATCACGTAATCATGGTAATGTCGAGCACTGCTGATACTGCGAAAGATGTCGTGGACCGGATGCGTGCCAATGGTGAGAAAGTGGGCCTCCTCAAGCTCAATGTCTTCAGACCTTTCCCTGTAGGAGAGGTGATAGATGCACTCACAGGCAAGAAGACTGTAGCAGTCATGGACCGTTCTGAAAGCTTTGGTGCAATGGGTGCAGCAATCTTCAATGAGGTGAGGTCTGCTATGTTTGAAGTACAGCATAAGCCGAAGATAGTGAATTACATTTATGGCTTGGGTGGTCGTGATTGTGATGATGAGGATCTCATCGGTGTCTTCAATGATCTGAAAGAGCTTGAAGGCCATCATGATTATGAGAAAGTGAGATACTTGGGGGTGCGAGAATGAACCTGAAAGAGCTCGCGAAAAAGCCTCGGCATTTAGATTCAGGTCACAGGATGTGTCCTGGTTGTGGACTGGCCATCGCGGCCAAGAACATAATGAAGTCAACCGACTATCCATTGGTTGTCTCAAACGCCACAGGATGCTTAGAGGTAAGTACTACCATATACCCTTATAGTGCTTGGAATGTTCCATGGATCCATGTGGCTTTCGAGAACGCTGCAGCAGGTATCTCTGGTGTTGAGGCTGCATACAGGTCACTGAAACGGCAGGAGAAGCTTCCTGGCGGTGACAAGGAAGTGAAGTTCGTGGCCTTCGCTGGCGATGGGGGCACTTATGACATTGGTCTCCAGAGTCTCTCCGGCGCTGCTGAGCGTGGTCACGATTTTGCATATTTCTGTCTTGATAATGAAGGTTACATGAATACCGGTATACAGAGATCAAGTGCTACGCCGTTGGGTGCTGACACAAAGACCTCACCTGCAGGGAAAGTTGACAAGGGTAAGAAAGAATGGCGTAAGGACATCATGGGGATAATGGCTTCCCACCACATACCATATGTCGCACAAGCTTCGGTATGGAACTGGAAGGATATGATTGAGAAGGCCAAGAAGGCCATCGAGACACCTGGTCCTGCGTTCGTCAATGTGCTATGCCCTTGCATACCTGGCTGGAACGAGGGTGCTGATCAGACCATCAATATATCGAAGCTTGCGGTTGAGACGAATTTCTGGCCATTGTATGAGATTGAAGATGGTGTGTGGAAGCTCAACCACGAACCTAAGGAGAGGACGCCCATAGAGGAGTTCCTAAAGACTCAGAAACGGTTCAGGCATCTCTTTGCTAAAGAGAACAAGCACATCATCATAGATTTCCAGAAACGTGTGGATGATGATTTCGAACGGATAAAGAAATTGTGCGGGGCATAGGCCCCAAAGTTTTTCTAATCAGTAGCATGTAGAATTCATACCTTGATAGCATCTACTGGGCAGATATCTGCAGTATCTTTCGCTTTCTGTAACTCTTCATCACTGAGGTCTGTCTTCTTAGGTACTGCGACATCGCCTTTCATCTCGAAGAGTCCTGGCGCAGCGCTCACGCAAGCCGAACATCCAATGCATTCATCTGTGACCTTTAGTCCCATATTATCACCATATCCTAGGCTCATACCATCATATAAAAGCTTTTCTTTTGTCCTATGAAATCATCTTGATTTCTTCTTTGTAGGCCTTTTCTTGGTCTTGATGTTCCTTTTCTTTTTTTCTTCCTCTGCTTCAGCTTCTTCAGCCTCAGCGTGCATTTGTGCACGATGACGTGATACAATCTTCATGAACCCGAGAAGCTGTAAGATAGGCACTGCAACCACCATAATAAGATACATCCAGTGCGCCCAGTCAGAAGATGGGAAGCCAGGTCGGAGGAGGGCCCTGTCTATGACGTGGACCACCATGAGCCACCAAATCACATAGGTGAAGTAGTTCTGGAGCCATTTCCATGATTGTGTGCCAAGGTATTCGATGGCACCCCTGAAAGAGAGGGCGGCTAGCACGATTGCCATGACAGTGGCGACAAGTGCTCCGAAAGCCCAGGGACTTATTCCGGTGAGATAGCCTATAACATCCCAATCTCTACGATGGAATACGAGGAGCACATGAGCCACAGACCATACAGCGAACCATATCCCCAGCTCAGCTCTCCAGTTCCAAGGGAATTTTTCGGGAAGTTTCTGTGTAAGTGATGGCCATATTGTCATTATTGGCCCTATGATCATCACAAGGAATAGTATTACGAATGGTATACCTCCAACAACACGCCCTACCCTAAAGTCAAACAGCATGGCGATGATGACTGGCAGTGTGGATAAGACTGCAATCGCAATATGGTGTGAAAGCCTGTTCTCCGCATCTATCATCTGGATCGACCTCAAATGGTTATACAAGATTTCAGTCTCGCCCGTATTTAAATGTTCTCAAAAATCATATGAAGTGGTCATTTACATGATGGTTTTGGTAACTTTTTTAAAGTATGTTCTCAAGAATCATATGCATGACTGAAAGTGGTTGTCATGAGGAGCGCTCTGCTGATATGGTGATAGGAAGATTGCAGGCAGTACAGGACGAGTTAGGCTATATCCCACGCGAGTCGCTAGTTGAGATTGGCAAAGAGTTCGATGTGCCACTTTCCAAACTTTATGGGATTGTCACGTTCTATTCTTTCTTCAAGCTAGAGCGTAGTGCAAGGAACCTTATACAGGTGTGCGATGGGACTGCTTGTCATGT
>CAZTTX010000075.1:0-2791 GCA_964616085.1 uncultured Methanosarcinales archaeon | reverse complement strand
ATTATAAAGAAAGTTTTATAAAGAGTTTCTAATTCACGAGACTAAGCCCGAGTTCGGAAGAGCGCGCCAGGGTAGATTTTTGGTTCCGCTCTTTCTCGACGCTATTGTCTTGGGTAATTTATTCAACAAATGATTAAGATGGCAGAAGCTAAGAAAAAGCCGGATACTGATGCTGGATTCAGACATCTTGTACGTGTGGCTAGTACGGATCTTGAAGGACAGAAGAGCATGCTCTATGCCCTCACAAAGATAAAAGGTGTGGATGTCTCTTTCGCTAATGCTGTACTCTCTGTGAGTGGAGTCCCGAAGGATAAGAAAGCAGGAGTACTAGAAGATTCTGAAGTGGAGAAGCTGAACAAGGTCTTTGCAGACCCATCAGGCCACAAGATTCCAGCTTGGATCTATAACAGACGACGCGATTACGAGACTGGCAAAGACATGCACATCATGTCTGGTGATTTGGATTTCACTAAGGAGAATGACATAAAGCGTCTCAAGAAGACCAAGTCAAACAGAGGCATGAGACACGCTTGGAATCTTCCGCTACGCGGTCAGCGGACCAAATCTAATTTCAGGCGCAACAAGAAGAAACTTACCGGTTCGAAGCGGAAGCGATGACTCTGAAAAGACAATCAAACAAGGTTTAGAAAATGGGAGACCCAAGAAGAATACGGAAAAATTATGCCAATCCTAGGATGCAATGGAACGAGGCATCCTTGACTCTTGAGAAAGGAATCAAGAAGGATTATAGGCCTAAGAACAAGAAAGAGATCTGGAAGATGAATGCATTCCTCCAGAACATAAAGGACCAGGCCAAGAGCATAAATTCTATGTTGGGCACCGCAAGACGTGAACAGGCTCTTATTGAACAGGAGCAGCTCATAAACCGAGTCAAGCGCTATGGACTCGTAAAGAAAGAGGATGTCTCGCTCGGTGATCTATTAGGTCTTGAGCTCTCAGACGTTATGGAGAGGCGTCTCCAGACACTTGTTGTGAGGAAAAAGCTTGCCAGGAGCATGAAGCAGTCAAGACAGTTCGTCACGCACGGCCATATCATGGTGGGCGGGAAGAAGGTCACTTCACCATCATATATTGTTCCTAAAGATGATGACGAGACCATAGATTTTGTGGCTCGCTCTCCTATGAATAGCACATCACATCCTGAAAGAGGGGATGTGGATCCAAGCATAGTACTGAAGGACTCACGGTCTGAGAGTGCTCCTGAAAGCTCTGAAACTGTGGAGCCAGCAGAAGAGAGCAAAGATGATAGTGATGCTTCCGAAGAAGCTAAGGAAGATAGCACGACCTCTGCAGAAGAGGCTCCATCTGAAGATGAAACTTCAGAAGAATCAGATGACAAGGATAATAAAGCAGAGGATACTCAGGATACTCAAGAAGAAAAGAAAAAGGATGATGAGTGAAGATGGCGACAGAGACCAAGGCAAAAGAACCAGAACAGGAAAAGGCCGCACCTAAAGAGCAGGCAAATGCTGAAAAGACTCAGCAGGCTCCTCCAAGAAGGGAGAAGAGAGCTCCGCTCAAATGGGGGATCGCATACATAAGGTCATCCTACAATAATACACACATCCATCTTACAGATATAACTGGCTCAGAATCAATCTTCAAGATCAGCGGCGGTATGGTAGTGAAATCTGACAGGATGAAACCATCCCCTACTGCTGCGATGATTGCTGCAAAAGCTGCTGCGGATGCTGCTGCGGAAAGGGGAATAACAGGTTTGAACATCAAGATAAGAGCTCCTGGCGGTCACCAAGGCCCTCATAATCCAGGTCCCGGTGCTCAGGCTGCTGTACGTGCCCTTTCCAGAAAAGGGATAAGAATAGGCCTCATTGAGGATGTCACCCCTGTTGCGCATGATGGTTGCAGGAAGAAAGGCGGAAAAAGAGGACGGCGTGTATAAATGAAAATCGAGAAGATAAAGAAGGATGCGGACTGCATGGTGTTTGCGATAGAAGGTGTCAAGCCCTCTTTTGTGAACTCATTGCGTAGAGCGATAACCAACGAAGTCCCTACAATGGCTATCGAGGATGTAGAATTCCGGAAGAACTCTTCATCGCTTTATGATGAGATGCTTGCTATGAGGATGGGGCTTTTGGTTTTGTCAACGGATCTGAAGTCGTATGAGTTCCCTAGTGAAAAGGTGCCAGCGGACAGTGCTAAGGCGAGCCTGAAGCTCACGCTGAGCGCGAAAGGACCTAAGGTAGTATATGCATCCGATTTCAAGTCTGCAGACCCTAAAGTCAAGCCAGTCCATGATAAGACGCCTATAGTCAAACTCCTCGAAGGCCAAGAGCTTGAGGTCGAAGCTACTGCAGTATTGGGTAGAGGAAAGGAGCACGCCAAATGGTCACCAGGCCATGCATACTATAGGAATGATGCTGATATCAACATAGATAATGATTCACCTTTGATTGAAGATTACAGGAGTATGTATCCTCCAGAGATATTCAAGAATGGAAAGATTGACAAGCAGTCTATCCTCAAGAATAATCTTGTTGATGCTGTTGATGGTGTCAATGAGGATATAATAAAGGTTGAATATAATCCAGAAAGGTTCATATTTACAGTCGAATCTTGGGGGCAGCTTGCTCCTGAGGAGATGGTCAAAGAGGCCATCAAGATATTGGTCGGGAAACTCGACGAGTTTTCGGATAAGATCAAGGAGCTATGAGCCCGATAGGACTCTCTGCTCACGAACCCAAGTTTGCAGAATGAGTGGGAGTGCCGGAGCGGTCAAACGGGCACGGTTGAGGGCCGTGTGGCTTAGTGC
>CAZTTX010000074.1:0-2865 GCA_964616085.1 uncultured Methanosarcinales archaeon | reverse complement strand
AAGTGTAGCGAAGCGGAGCGTTGGTCCCAAAAACTTTCTTTTTGCGGACTTCGAATACCAGAGAACACATCGACCAAAGGGAGATGTGGGGTATGGGATTCGAACCCACGTAAGCACTAAGCTATACGGCCCTGAACCGCACCCGTTTGACCGCTCCGGCAACCCCACAGTGAGCGTTAGCGAACGAGGAGTTGACGGTCCGACAGATGCCTAATCTGACGTCTACCGGCAACCCCACAATTTTTATCCAAAAATGGGAAAACGTGTTAGTGAGGCATGTCATCTCTGTTAAATACCACTTCTCAGTCATCGGAGAAAATAGAAATATTTTATAAATCTGTCTTAAGAATTGCTCTTCTTAGAAGTACTCTTTTTCTTTTTTGGGGTCGATTTTTTTGTTTGACCCTTCTTTGATTTACTACCCTTAACAAGCCGATCTATCTTCCTACTTTCTGTGTAAGACTTGAAGATGAAAACATGTTCCCATGTTGTAACTGCAATCTCAAGCGCAACAAGCAGTATTGTAAGGATTATTATGAGCACATAACTCTGGACATCAAAACCAAATATGTTGACGCTTTCCCTTATGAAGGCATAGGCAAAGATGACGACAAGGACAATGAGGAAAGAGACAAGTGTATGTGTTGTGTGGGTCTTTACATAATGGAACTCATGGCCTATTACATTGAAGAACCTGTCATGTTCAAATGTCATCACAGGGTATACAAAAAGCAACCTAATCGTCATTACTATTGCATAGAAAAGCCAGATTACACCGAAAAGCCCCATTAGGAACTGCCCGAAAAAGAGGTATTCATTCACCCTTACAGTCATGAAGTATATGAAGAGTAGTACAAGGAGTGGAATGTATATGATAGCTCTCACAGCAAGATATACGACAATGAAGTTAAGATAGTTCTTCTCAGCAAATTCAGCACCTGAGGAAAGTGTTGTTTTACCCTTCTTGACAACATCACGAATCATACCAAACTTCATCACAAGGAAGAATGCGCTCAATAATATCTCTGCCACCAGAAATGTGAGGAGTGCTATGGCAAACTGGGGTGTGGCACTCAAAGAAGCGAATGATTCACGCAAGGCTATCGGATCATCAAGCAGGTATGGCTTCAGGGTAAGCATCTCAGCAAGCCCTGAAAGATGGAAGAAAAGTATGAACAAAAGTGTTGATATGAGAACCAGTATGATGTTAGGCACAAACAATATCATATGTTTGCGTAAAGTCAGGACACTGTCCTCGATGACTTCAGGATAATCAACAGTCTTGTAAACCATCTATATTTTTTTTGATAGACGAGTTTATAAAGTTTTTTGCTGCTTCAGAGAACTCTCATCCTTTATGCTCATGGCTATAAGCGGCCCATTCATATCGAAAGTCTTCTCGACAATACTATTGCATATCTTGATGCACTTTGCACACTCACCTGCAGGATATTCGCCGAAGATATCCCTTAGTTCATATCGTCTCTTGCCAAAGCTTGCAAGTGTCTTGATGTCAAAATCATGAAAGAGTTTGCGGAATGAGTCAAAATAACCTTTTGCCATGGACGCAACATCGGTATCGATGCAGCCGCAGATGCTACTAAGATCCCTGAATTCGTCTCCTATCTTCTCCAACTGCTCGACAATGAAATACAGAGGTGGGTTCAGTAGATATCTGTCAGATATACGAAGGAGTGAGTTCTTGTTGATTGTCCGCCTGCAATAATCAGCAATCTTATTGACTTCCTTATCTCTTTCTGCAACTTGCCTAAGAATCTCTTCATCTCCAGGATTTACTATGATGTCGCCTCCCATGCTTGATATTATCATCATCATTCGTCGCAGCATGTTCTCAAAATTCTCAGGGGATGGCTCAGAGATGCTCCGTGCTTCGATAAGGAGCTTTTCTGAATCAGTGAATATTACCTCGAAACCTATAAATTCTTGTGATATCACTTCTTCAGCGATTTCTTTTTCTTCCTCTGTAGAGTAATGGATTCTCATCTCATCATAACCTGCCTTGAACGCTGCTCCAAGAATCCTACGGATCATAGGGTCACAGCCAGATATATCAAGAGTGGCAAGTTTTTCTGTTTGGATTGGAGAAACTACAATAGAGCCTCCATTCTCGTAAACCAGTACTTCATCGCCCTTCTTCAAAGAATTACTCTCACACCATTTGTTGGGTAGAGTTACCACATTCGTGGACTTCGCCAGTGAGATTATCTTGCGTCTCATAATTGAGGTTCCAGAGTTTTATATAAAAATTTAAGTATTCATGCAAGATAATGTCCATATGATAATAGCAATCACGGGTACACCGGGGGCAGGAAAGAGCACATTAGCCAAGGAGCTTGCCGAGAAAACTAGATCAACATATCTTGATGTCAATGAGCTGATTGAAGCCGAATCAGATTTTGTCTTAGAGTATGATGAGCTGCGTGAGACCAAGGTTGTTGACACAGACAAGCTTGCAATGAAGCTAAAAGAGATTATTGAGAAACATCGCTCAGAAGGCAAGGGACTTATAATAGATTCTCATCTTTCTCATCATGTGGACAAGAGTTTTATTGATCTCTGCATAGTCCTCTCATGCGACATATCTGTTCTAAAACAGCGTTTAGTGGAAAGGGGATACAGCGATCTCAAGATTAAAGAGAACCTAGAGGCGGAATCATTTGACGAGATTCTTGAAGAGGCTAGAGAGATGGGGCACGATGTCCTGAATATCAATTCCAATGACCAAGAGGAAATCGAGAATCTTTTCAAGAGATTTGCGGAATGAATCTCTAGTTAGTCAAAGATGGGGCTGATATCATCATATCCAAACCGTTTTGCATAAGTGCTTAAAATTCCTTGACAAAA
>CAZTTX010000073.1:0-2987 GCA_964616085.1 uncultured Methanosarcinales archaeon | reverse complement strand
AAGCGGGATTAGATAATCCCGCACCAGCCGACTGCTACGGCCAGTATACATTTTTATACCTTTTGGGACAAACCCCTTTTGCCAACAGATTTAAAAACATCAACAGCGCATAGGTCAGTAGGATGCAGAAGATTATTGTAGGCAGGAAGAAGAGTGACTTGAAGAAGCTTGGCGAGCGCGGAACAATACTTCTTGGAAAGCAGTATATAAGGATGGGGCAAACCGTGACCCTTTCAGGGGAGATATATCTTGATGTGTCTGGAGCGCACGTAGTCTTCATCTGCGGTAAGCGAGGAGGGGGTAAGTCTTACACTATGGGGGCCATAGCAGAAGGTATGCACCTCCTCGAAGAAGATGTGAAGGAAAATCTCTCATTCATCCTGCTCGACACTATGGGTGTCTACTGGACCATGAAATACCCAAACCATGCGGATGAAGAATTGCTCAGACAGTGGGGCCTCGAAGGCAAAGGGATAGATGTCAAGATCTATACTCCTTTTGGCTGGTATAAGAAATTCAAGGAGCGAGGGCTTCCCACAGACTACCCCTTCAGCATAAAGCCAGCCGAGCTGAGTTCTGAAGACTGGTGTATGACTTTCGGTGTCGAGAAGAATTCTGCGCATGGCATACTTATTGATGAAGTTGTCCAGGACTTTCAAGACAACAATACCAATTTCTCTGTTGATGATTTTATCGAAGCAGTTGACAAGGTTGATGATGCTAACGATGAGACTAAAGCAGCTGTCAAGAACATGATGCGAAGCACTAAGCAATGGGGCGTCTTCGACAAGGATGGTACACCTTTGAGAGAGATTGCAAGGTCCGGACAGATTTCTGTGCTTGACTTAAGCTGTTATGCCTTCATGCCTAACGGATGGGCAGTCAAGGCGCTTGTTGTGGGTATAGTCTCCCAAAAGCTCTTCATTGAAAGGATGAAGGAGAGGAAGAACGAGGAGTTCGCCAGCGTTGATAGCGCAGAACACTATTTCACGACTGAATCAACCACAAAACAAGAATTCCCGCTTGTCTGGCTAGTGATCGACGAGGCGCACGAGTTCCTTCCGCGCGAAAGAGAAGATATGAACCCAGCCACTATGCCCCTTATGACAATAATGAGAGAAGGTAGACAACCTGGAATATCATTGATACTGGCCACACAGCAGCCAGGAAAAATACATACTGATGTTATGACGCAGTCAGACACAGTACTGAGCCACAGAATTACCGCAAGGCTTGATGTCGAGGCATTGGGAATGCTCACCCAGAGCTATATGAAAGAAGGTCTTACTGGCGCAGTAGACCATCTCCCAAGAGAGCATGGAGCAGCAGTCCTTTTTGATGATGCAAACGAGCGTATCTACCCTATGAGGGTAAGACCAAGATTCACATGGCACGGTGGTGGCTCACCTACTGCGGTCAAGGCGAAAAAAGAGTTCAAGTTCTTGAAGATGGATTGATATCCGATAAAGAAGATATTATAAACTTCTGAATTCACATTATGGTATGCTACACAGGGTAAAAAAACTGAAGCCATTCAAACAGATGCTGTTCACGCTTCTTATCGCATTTTCAGTCATTGCGGTTTGGAGAGGATTCCATGGGATCATGGATCTTTTTCTTTTCCCCGGGAATACATTATTAAGCTATACAGCATCTCTAGCAATAGGTCTAGTCATTCTATACATGACGCACTATTGGACTAAAGAATTAGCATAGTTCTTTGGTATATGATATAAAAAGCAGTAATAAATGTCAGATGAATCTCTTCAAATTATTCCCAAAATCACTAAAGGAAAAAGGTTCCCATTGTTCGATGATTCTTGGTCTCCATGAAGCGCTGAAACACCATGCAACCCAAGATATCTCATTAATTTCTAGATAAGACATGAATGGTTCCATGTATTCTTCATACGAAGATTTATAGTGGGATTTTTCGTCAACATCATATCCGAACTCGGTTACGATAATCGGATAATCTCTAAGAGACTCCATCATCTCTTTCCAGTTCTTATTGTTCCTCAAAGGATAATTGTGAAAAGAATATGATATATTCTTGAATTCTGTATAAGGATTGAGTGATGTATCTTTGAGGTTGAATGACCAATAATTAGAACTTACAATAATCAGGTTATCTGATTCTTTACGCACCTCGTGAATCAATTTCACTGCGATATTTCTCCATTCTGAGAAAGGTAAAGCAGACAATCTCAATTTTTCTATATCCTTATCAGATGGGCAAGGTTCATTAAACACCTCAAAAATCACATTATCATATCCACCGAAGATGTTTGCTAACATCCTCACCTTATCGAGTGCCATCTCGAGATTTGCTAGATACCAGAAGATCTTCTCATTACCTTTCTCATGGAAATATTCTTGCAATCTTGTCTCATTTGCAAGAGGATTCCCAATTGCATGCCAATCAAGTATGCAATACAGACCCAGTCTTAGGCAAGATTCAACCATACGTTTTATGTCAGAAATATATGACTCTCCATAAACCACAGCATTTCCTGGAAGGATGGGTATCCTCACAACATTAAAGCCAATATCCTTGATCATAGACAAAGTCTTATCGACATCTTGTTTCTCTTTGTTCTTCAATCTATATACATCTGGTATCGAAACACCTTTCAATATGATCTTCCCTTTCTCTGTGGCGAGATCAGAACCTCTTGAGAATATTCTGTCCATCTGCAATCATTATCATTTGGTTATATTTATGATTATTCTATATATCAATTTTTTCAGGTTCAATGAAATATTTATATAATAAATGGCCCCGACAAGATATATGAGATACATGATAGTATTGCTTCTGGTACTCATTGCTGGATGCGCTCCTGCCGAGATAGATGAAGAAAAAGAAGAAGTGTTGCTAGATTCTTTGTCAAGCCCATGGGGAATGGCATCCATCGATGATGGTTCCATACTGATCACACAGAAGGGAGGAGAGCTATTGTATTATGACTTCGATTCTATTGAAG
>CAZTTX010000072.1:0-3163 GCA_964616085.1 uncultured Methanosarcinales archaeon | reverse complement strand
GATCAGAATACCATGTGTTGACATCTTCTTCCTTATCGACATTAATCCCTAATGTAGACTTGTTTTCGGCCATAGTCAGGATTACTAGGGGTTAATATTTAAAATTATTGAATCCAGGCTCAGATGTTCTGCACTGCGGTAGCGCACAGATTCTGGACATTCATCATGTTTATGGCATTATCGCCCTTGTCCAGCTCTGTGCAGAGATTGTTCACGACATTTTCTATCTTGTTGTATGTGTGAGTGTGGCCGAGATACTCCATGGCTTTCTGCAGGGCTTTTGAATCTGCAGCACGCTCTCTTGCACGATAGTCATGCTTCCCATATGCCGCCTTGTTGGCCTTCTTCTGTATATTATAGATAATATTTACAAGCGCTTTACTCATGATTTCACCAGAAAATACAAGAGCAAATGGTTATTTATTGCTTTCGGAAGTCAATCATCCAGACCAGAATCATCTCCGCGAAGCAGGTCATAGCCCTTCTTGAATCTCTCTTCGGTGGCCTCTGAACTTTTCTGCATAAGCTCCTCAAAGACATCATCATAGGTTGGGTCATGCCCATCCTTGAAACCTTTCTGTACAGGCACCTCAAAGATATGATGATAATGCTCCTTATCCAAAGGTACTTCGTCAGGCTCAATTCCTATCCTATAAGATATTCCAGCTAATGTCCTTGCAATCCCATCCCTTTCTGAAGGGTCGGTTGAAGAGGCGTATCTTCCCACAATGTCGTCATAGAAGCGTCGCATGCTCAATGAGCCATCCTTGCCTATGCCTTCAAGCACCGCTTCAAGACCCTCTATCATCCCTTCTGTCTGGTCAGATAGAAACCCATAGAACTCCTCGGCATCAGTATTATTGGATAAGTTAGATACGAAGCCATAGAGAGTGCTAGCACAGGTCATGAAATATTTGACATTCTTATCCATCGTGCTTATCACTGGATGGACTATGGAGAATACCGCACCTCGCTCTGCATAATCCTTCTTCTTGGCCTTAGAGTCGGATCCAGCAATTATCAGGAAATATTCAGCCACTGGCTCGACAGTATTCCTTCCTGCATACTCAAGGGTCTTCTCCTCATCAGAAAGGTAAAGCTTCTCAGTGTGGAATGCGCTATATAGGATTTTGTCTTTGAAATAGGATATGAAAAATTCCTCTAGCGTCTTATCATCCGTGAGACCCATGAAACGGTCACGGACAAAGAAATCTACCATCAACTCAATATCTTCTGATCCTGAGAGTAACCTTTCCATACTACCACACATCTCTGAAACGCCAGGTATTATCCTGCATATTAAAAAATTATCCGTCTATCTCTTCATATACAGTATCTATCTATGGTACTTTAGGTCATAAGAGACCTTATGGCAGAATGCTGTGATCAGGTCGTGGTTGGAGAGGATTGAGTCAAGTGCCTGTGTACCATGTGTGCCTTCTATTGAAGCAGCAAGCTCCAACACCTCATTATCCAACATATGTGCTAAAGAGGCTTCAGGATCACTCAGAGCGGACGCAAAATCATCCTCAAACTCGTGCCTGTAAGGGCTCCGATGCAATCTGAACCAAGAATAACCATTTATACCAGGCCCTAGCACAGTATCACGGAGGCAGAACTCGAGAGTCTCCCCATCGAAAGGTGTTGGAGATATCCCTTTAGGATAATGCGGACACACCATGTCGAAAGATAGCATATGCATCTCCCCTTTCCAATCATGGACTCTCCAAGGATTTACACAGTATATGTTGTATGCCTTGTCTGGGGGAGGGAATGTCCGGGCTTCATGCAGCTCTCCCCTGAAACTGTATATGGGTATGGCATCCAATGTGTCGCCATCATCATCCACACAGAAGAAATGTGTGCCGAAAAGACCAAGAGAATCCTGGCCTTTGGCAAAAGCAGTCCGTGAACCTCTTTTCCGCATCAGCAGAGTCAGCAAAGAGTTGGCCATGTAGCAGTTATACCCTGTGTTCATGTCAACATGCCCTTTCATGAAGACCTGTCTCTCTCTCCTGCCGATATGCATCTTATGATCTTCAGATAACAGGTAACCTGCAATGCCATAATTCTCGGGAGGTATGGCCTGACGTGCCTCCTCCTCAAGCTCAGAGAGATCTCCTGCGATCATAGGCGGGGGCGAAGCATCAGCAATTTTTAAAGGTTTAGGGGTATATTGAGATGATGAATCTCACAACAATATCTCCAGGAGCAAGAAAAGATATTAAAAGGATGGGCAGTTCGCACGAGACGATGAGTACACATCACAGACAAAATTATGGAATGATGCCCATAGGATATGCACTCTCTGATACCGTAGAAGAGCATAGGAGGCTAAAGAAGACCCTCGAAGAACTGAAGCCAGAAATGGTGGAGCTCCAGCTTGACGATTTTGTATGGGATTTTGATCAAGCCTACGAAGAGCTCAACAAGATAAGTTTCATATCGGTCCATTCTGCAGCAAGAGGCATCGATGTATCATCCGAAGATGTCAGGACAATGGATTATAGCCTGCGAAGAACACTGAGAAGCATGGATATAGCTCATAAAGTAGATGCAGACATCCTTGTGATGCATCCTGTGAACGATATGCATCTTGATCCCATCCAGAGGCTTAAGGCCAAAGATCGTTTCCAAGATATGTTCTCAGGCACCATCACGAAATACCATGAAGATAATGGACATAAATACACGATATGCCTAGAGAATATCGAGTATCCTAAATATCCCGCAACATTCGAGGAGGCAGAAGGATTGTTGGAAGGCATAGCCAAGAATGGGATTGTCAAGCTTGCAGTAGATATACCACACATCTGGAACAGCCACAGGATACTCAGAGAAGACCCTGAAAGATATAGGCCTCTTACCAATGGATTTCCTGATGATGAGAGACTTGATAACCATATCAGACGATTCATCGAGAGAAATAGGGAGAACATAGGTATATACCACATTGCAGGCTTCGGAGAGGATCCTGTGAGGACTCATGACCCAATCTATTCTGACAGGGTAAATCATGAATACAAAGAGCTCATAGATGAATTGAGGAAAAGACCACTACTGATGGAGATTCACGACCAACCGCTCGAATCACTCATGTATTCAAAGAGAGTATTGGAGGAGCTTTCACGATGACATCCGCAGATTACTACTACCAGACACC
>CAZTTX010000071.1:0-3227 GCA_964616085.1 uncultured Methanosarcinales archaeon | reverse complement strand
GTCTTCGACAAGAACAGGCCTTGGGAGCATGAGGAGGACATAGAGCTCTGCCTTGAAAAAGACAAGTTCGACCTCGTATTGGAAGCAAAAATCAAAAAGAATAAGGCATACGTGAGGCGTCTGAGATACGAGAGTGGTGATTGAGATGAGATATGTGCTAAAGACCCTGAAGAACCTGCTGCTCGTTGCCATCTTCGTCTATGTGCTTTTCGGCATTATGCTATATGTGGCGCAGGATACTTTCATAATGCCTGGTGATAATGAGAGATTCGAGGACTGTCAGAGGCTCCCTGAAGCAGCAAGACCTATTAGCCATGATGG
Source organism: uncultured Methanosarcinales archaeon (assembly GCA_964616085.1). GTDB lineage: Archaea > Nanobdellota > Nanobdellia > Woesearchaeales > CAZJJJ01 > CAZJJJ01. Next base: position 2,906 of record CAZTTX010000071.1, on the reverse strand, counting down.
AGAGAGGTTCTTCTACGCCAACAATTCTGACGATGCGATCGTTGTCCTCTATCACGGGAACGCAGCCTCAGGATGCGCATTCCCTGAGATCGCCAGGACGCTTGAAAGAGCAGGAGTCTCCTATATTATGACAGCATACCCAGGATTTGCTGGGGATGAGCGCAGACCTGACGTAGGGTCCATGCTGGATTATACCAAGACCATATCAGGATTCATCGCAGATGAAGATTATGGGGATGTAATGCTCATCGGGTATAGCATCGGAGGAGGAGCAGCCTCATACCATGTAACGCATGCTGAGGTGAGCAGCGTATTCCTCATCTCTACATTCAGCAGACTGTCAGAGGTTGCATCAGGGCTCTACCCCATCTATCCTGTAAGGCTCCTCCTGAAAGAAAATCTCCTTAATGATGTCTGGCTCATGGAGCACGATGGTGAAATCACAATCGTATATACTGAAGATGATATAGTAGTCCAGAGTGAACATACAGAAAGGCTTATCATCAGACTTGAAGATGCAGGAAAAGAGCTTGAGCACCATCTCGTAGATGGGGTGAATCATGGCAGCATAATAAAGGACGAGACCCTTCTCATGCTCCTCTCAGAGAAGATCGGACAGTTTGGATGATATGGAAGGTGAATATCATGAGAGAAATTATCGATACAGCAAAAGACCTGATAAGGTTCAACACAATAGTGGACAATGATGACGAGTTTGCGAGATGCAGCAAATATATCCAAGAATTCTTCAATGGCAAAGGAGATGTCAGAGAGTTCGAGAAGGAGGGCGTGATATCTCTTCTTGTCACAAGAGACGGAAATCTTGAGCCAGATGTGCTCATCGCATGCCACATGGATGTCGTGCCGGGCAGTAAGAGCATGTTCGAGCCTCGTCTAGAGGATGGTAAGCTCTTCGGAAGAGGAGCATACGATGACAAAGGGCCGCTTGCACTTGCCATGCATCTTGTGCGAGAAATGATAAGCGAAGGAAATGATGCAGCTCTTCTGGTCACAGGAGACGAAGAGAAAGGCGGGTTCAGAGGAGCAAGACATGTGATGGAACAGGGACTGAAACCCAAGTTTGCGATAGCCATAGATGGTGGCGGACCTAACAGGTATGTCGTGAAATCGAAAGGTATCCTTCAGCTCAGGCTCACCGCCCACGGGAGCGAAGCCCATGGTAGCAGGCCATGGGAGGGTGATAATGCCATCGAGTCGTTGATGGAAGACCTCCAAAAGATAAAGGAGATGTTCCCTTGGAGCGATGACGAGAAGCACTGGCACACCACTGCAAATATCGGCAAGATAGGAGGCGGAGACGCTGTCAACAAGGTTCCTGGTAAAGCGGAGGCATGGATCGATATAAGGTACATAGAAGATGATGACCCAGACACTCTTGTTGAGAAGATTGGAGGTGCTATCAAGAGCGATCTTGAAGTCCTGATGAAAGAGCCTTGCTTCCTCACAGATAAGGATGATGAGAGCATAAAGCAGCTCGTCGCGATAAGCGAAGAGGTCTATGGAGAAGAGCCAGAGATAACTGTAGCTCATGGTGGCTCGGATGCTAGGCATCTCGTAGGCATTCCTACAGTGATAACCAACCTTGCTGGAGAAGGAATGCATGCTGACAATGAATGTCTCCATACAGACTCCATTGAAAACCTATACAACACATTAAGAAAATTCATAGAAGAGAGAAGAAGTTGAGCTATCCACGTCTCAGAATGTCAGGAAGATATCTTGGCTCTCTCAGCGTACCATCTTCCAGCAACTCTCCAACAAGACTGAGATCTTCTAGACCAACTTTCCCCACATAGAGAGGATAAAGGCTGCCACCGTCCTCAGCGAAGCCCTTCACTTCCGTGAAACCTTGCAGATAGACATGGTCTTTCACATATCCTCCACCGCGATGCGCTCGGAGAGCAAGCTGCCATGCCTTCTCATCATCCAGCTCATGATCCTTGAGCCTGTCGAAAGTCTCCCTGAAGCCCATGTCATTGCACACAGAATCAACAGCGATGACTCTAGCAGCATAATCTCTCATAGTCTCATCACTCGAATTGCCACTGATTTCTTCAAAATATGAGGCAAGACCTTCTTCTGTGGGAAGATATCCTGGAACACCAAGAGCGAAGATCTTCAATGGCTGCTCATAGCCATTAGCAGCCCTGAGCGCATGCACACCCACCTCATGCACTTTCAATCGCTCAGGATCATTATCTGCGAAAGAACGGTCTCTACACACTGTCATCCTCTTCTCGGGCGCGTATATGGTGGTCAGTCTTTTATCCGCAAGCTCAACACTCCAATCTTCAAGACCAGCCTCTTGAAGACCCTGCTGCAATGCATACCTGATTGTCCCTGCATCGACAGTCTTTGGAGATACCGAGTTAGGCAATGTACTCAATAGGCTTTCAGCGTGCTCTACCAATCCTTCCGAAGGTTTGCCATTAAGCCCTATGGATAGCTCTCGCACAATATCCTTGTCTCCTCTATTCCGTATGATGCCATTTTCAGCAAAGGTCTGTCTTATCTTCTTCTCATAGAGCTCAGAAAGGCGATGATCGGGAAGGTCCAGAGCATTAAGCCTTGCTTCCACACCGGAAGTATCATACTCAGCATCCTTGTACTCGAAGACAGGTTCTGATACCTCTCCATTGAAGAATCGCTCCATCTGCTCTGCTTCATTGGATGGGCTGACATAATACAGAGGCTTCACATCCCTTGCAATCTCTAAGATTACGTCGTCTAGTGTATTAAACTCATCTAGGTTTCCCATAGGCAATTATTGGCATTTGAACTATTTAAATGTTGTGCAAATTCACCACTTTAAAAGAGTTACAGAAGAATTTTACGCTCTTAGGACGCATCTGTGTTTCGCTACGCTCAAGCACAAGAAAAAATCA
>CAZTTX010000070.1:0-3312 GCA_964616085.1 uncultured Methanosarcinales archaeon | reverse complement strand
ATCTAATCCGGATTGCTACCCTAGCTTTCGTCCCTCACCGTCGGATCCGTTCTAGTGTGACGCCTTCGCCACAGGTGGTCCTCCAAGGATTATAACATTTTACCGCTCCCCAAGGAATACCTCACACTCCTCCCGGTCCCAAGTCCGACAGTCTTTCTTGCACGCTGTTCAGTTGAGCTGGACAATTTCACAAGAAATTTATCAGACCGGCTACGGACGCTTTAGGCCCAATAATGACGGTTGCCACTCGTGGCGCTGGTGTTACCGCGGCGGCTGGCACCAGTCTTTCCCACCACTTATTCCTAAAGATATTTACTCTTTAGAAAAGCCCATACGTTGTATGAGCACCTAGAATCCCCTTATCACACGTTAGTGCATTGTAAAGGTTCCGCGCCTGCTGCACCCCGTAGGGCTAGGGTCAGTGTCTCAGTACCCTTCTCGGGGCTCCCTCTCTCAAGGCCCCTACAGATCGTCGCCTTGGTGGGCCTTTACCCCACCAACAAGCTAATCTGCCGCCATCTCATCCTTAGGCGTGACCTTTCAGGAAAAGACCATTCCAGGAACGATTCCCTATCCGGTTTTAGCCTCAGTTTTCCGAGGTTATCCCAGACCTAAGGGCAGATTAATGACGTGTTACTGAGCATTTCGCCGGTGTCCCGAAGGACCCCTTGACTTGCATGGCTAAGTCGAATTCTAGTAGCAGCAACCTCCCGCAGGATCAACGGGAACTACATTAAATCAAGTTTTGGTCGCAAGTTTCACAAGAATCGTTGGTTATTTTTAGCATCAACACAACTTTTCGAAACTCATCTATAGGCCAACATCATACATAATACAAGATTATGTACTCATGTGAAAAGAAGGTGAAGATCTCGTATCAGGTCGACGTGTTTGTCAACCCCCACGAATTGCTTTGTAAGCAGTTCAAGCAAAAATTGTATGTTATATATAAAGGTTTTGCATGCAAGTGAGACGGTTTAAGCACTTCGTTTACGCTTCTCTTTGCGCATTCTCTTCTTCTGCCATTTCCATCTCATCTGGCCTTTCTTCTTCCATCTCTTTGAACTTCTTTTCATACAAAATGCCTCTATACACAAACAATACGATGTGGATTGAGAGGTTATTTATAAAACTTAGTGATTGACAAAACCCAATGACTGCTAAGTTTGATATATGCTCCCGCCGGGATTCGAACCCGAGTCACCGCCTCGAAAGGGCAGTATGATTGGCCGGACTACACCACAGGAGCAGTTTGGGTATTAGAGCTTACGACCTATTTAAAAATCTTTCTGAGGGAGGAGACAAGTCATGTGTCAATCAATCTTCCTGAATCGGTCATGGAACCTTCCCTCTATAATAGGGATTATCTCTTCAGGTATCATGGACTTCCATTGACCATCATCATCTTTTATGGATGCCCGTACCTTGGTAGCTGAGATGTCTTTTGTATCTCCTGAGTCAACGAGTGGTTTCACATCTATTATAGCATAATCATATCCTGATTCATCTTTCACTGATTTGGCAATATCCAATACCCATTGGTTGCTGGAGAAGATTGCATCAAAATCGCACCTAAGGACATAGTCCATCCATCGCTTATCATCAGGTATATCCTCTATAGAGTAAATGTTAGCCTCAAGCTGCCTTTTTACAAGCACTGTGGAGATTATCTCTTGCCTTTCATTCACATCAAGAGGATTTCGAGTGGTACCATTGGTATTAGCGCTTCCTATGCCTATGATGACCTCTTCGCACATTCGAGTAATCAGTTCAAGAGCTTTAAGATGACCATAATGGAATGGCTGAAATCTTCCGATGAATATCCCTTTCTTGTACATCTTACTTTCTACACCTATCTGAAATCAAGAAGATGGAATGGGCTGGAGGCAAGCAGGAACAGAGTTCCTGGGCCTCGGCCCGCTAACGCTGGGCTCGAGGGGATTGCAACGTTAGTTGCTGCCGAAAAGATTTCTTTTCGTGCATGTTCAAATACCCGATGAGCCTTTGAAAGATTAAAATGGGCTCGAGGTAGTCGGAATTGTTATTCCGGACCTCGGCCCGCTAACGCTGGGCTCGAGGGGATTTGAACCCCCGACCACTGGCTGTCTTAAGCTCCACAAAGTGGATGTGATGAACACCGCCTTATAAGACCAGCGCTCATACCAGACTAAGCTACGAGCCCATAAACTTAGCAAGTCCAAGAAACAGCAAGCAATTTATAAATGTTTTTGAAGTTCCAGAAAATCATTCTCGATGGTTTCTTTTAGTCCTCTATTATATATCATAGCTGCAGGATGAAACAATGGAAACACTTTGATAACACTGGTTCCAAGTTGAACTGTTGATATCTTTCCGTGGAGAGAAGTTATCCCACCAATTTTTTTCATTTTATCTGCATCAAAGCCAGAAAGAACAAATTTCGTAGAAAAATTTCCTAAAGTACAAACAAATTTTGGCTCTATTATTTTTATCTGTTCAATCAAACAAGGAGTATGCGATTTTATTTCTTCGATGTTTGGGTTTCTATTATTAGGAGGACGATATTTCAAAATATTTGCTATGTATACATTCTCTATTGTTAGGCTGATATGATTGAGAAGCCTGTCAAGATTCTTCCCAGCAGCACCAACAAAAGGTTCCCCCTGCAAATCCTCATTCGCGCCAGGTGCCTCACCTATGAACATGATTCTTGCTTCAGGATTACCTTTCCCGAAAACAAGATTTGTCGCAGTCTCTTTCAATGGAAGATCGTTCTCAGAAATTTTCTGTTTAAGAATCTCTAATTGTTCTTTTTTTGACATAATAATTACTAGAAATAAATAGTATAAATAATTAATCTGGAAAGAAACAAAAACCATAAATACGAGGAGATCATAATAAGGAACGTTCCAAGATGGCAGACCCCGAAATAATACTGAGAAAACATCTCGCAGAACTCAAGGAGAAGGCGAAGGAGTATGCGACTGGAAAAGAGAAGAAGAAAGGTTTCTTGGGGTTCTCCAGTAAAGGCACTGACTTCAATAAGTTGTTAGACGAAATCAAACAAAAAATTGAAGATGCTTTGCATGTCTGGGGGAGAAAGGATAAGAATGTGAAGTTACCACCTAAAATTACTAGTGACAAAAAATTTGTGAACCTGATGGGATACGTGGTAAGGATTAGAGATGATCTAGATGCTGTAGACCCCAATAATGTCAAAGAGATAAAAGAAATAATGCTGAAACTGCTTGCAGCCTTCAAACAGATGTGATTTTCACTCACAGAAAGAATTCTTACTGGGATAACAAAGTGATCTAGATGAAAAACAAATGG
>CAZTTX010000069.1:0-3341 GCA_964616085.1 uncultured Methanosarcinales archaeon | reverse complement strand
CAGGCACCTTATCAGCGTTCTTGTATACTTTCTTTCCCTTGTCGAAATCCTCTTTGAGAGGACCATCCTTCAAGGGCTCCATGTGCTTGCATTTCGGGAAAGAGCTGCATCCTAGGAACTTGCCATACACCGAAGTCCTGATAACCAACTTAGAACCGCATTTAGGACATTCCTTCTCTACTTGCCCTGCTTTTATCTCTGCGGCCTCATGCCTTACTTCCTTATCAGCGATCTTCTTTGTAGGGCAATCAGGATTGACGCATAATTCTCTCTGGCGCTTTCCTGGCTTGCCTATCCTTATGATTGGGAATCCGCATTTCTCGCACTCTTTCTCTGTGGGTGAGACTACACCCGTCTGAGGTATCTTGACAGTTGCCTTGCAATCTGGATATCTGTTGCATGCGACGAACCTTCCATACTTGCCCCTTTTTATGACCAGTTCCCCTTCACCACACTTAGGACACTTGCCCAATGTGTTGAGCTTGCGTTCCATCTCCTCATTCGCAGATTTAAGCTCTTTGCCTATAGCCTTCTCCTTCTCCTTGACATGTTCAAGGACTTCTGTCAGGACATTCTCTGCCTTCTTCAGCACCCTATCACCGCTAGTCTTCTCTCCACGGATCTTCTCCATCTCTTCCTCGAACTCCCTCGTCATCTCTTCTTCCAGGATCTTAGGTGAATACTTATGGAGGACATCACAGGTCTTGATACCGAGCTCGGTCGCTGCTACAGGCTTCTCTGTTATGTATTTCCTCTGCACTAACGAGTCTACAATCGCAGCCCTCGTTGCTTTAGTCCCTAGTCCTCTCTTCTCGAGCTCTTTTATTATCGAGGCTTCGGTGTACCGCTTCGGGGGCTGCGTCTCTTTAGAATGCTTTATGACGTCGACTACGGTCAGTGATTCGCCCTTCTCGAAAGCAGGCAGCTCTGTCTCTTCGAGTTTCACGTACGGCTCGTACAATGTGTACCAACCTTTCTCTTTGGTCTTACTTCCCTTAGTGATGAATATTTCCTTGTTCGCGTCAAGCTCTATTGTGAGAGTCTCACGTGTCGCCCAATCACCGAAGGTTGCAATGAAACGTTTCACAACCATATCGTAAATCTTTGACTGCTGTGACGCGAGCCCATTCGGTAGTATGCCCGTAGGGAATATAGCAGGATGCGCAGGATCCGATGCCTTGCCTTCGTTTGGCTTCAGGCTGCCCTTCTCGAGCAGCATGCTGACAAGCTGCGAGAAGTCCTTGCTTTTTGCTAGCGCGCTGAGTATCTTCCTATAGCCTATGCTTGGAGGCAGCTTCTGGGAAGATGTCCTCGGGTAGGATATGTATCCTCCTGTGTATAGCTCTTGAGCAATCTCCAAGGTCCTCTTCGGAGGTATGCCGAAGCATCTGTGTGACTCGGTCTGGAGTGTAGTAAGGTCGAAAGGTGTTGGAGGGGGATGTTTCTTCTCAGAGGTTGAAATGCTAGATACTATTGCATCATGCCCTTTCGCATTGCGCACTGAACTATCTGCTTCCTTCTCGTCCCAGAACTTGTCCTTCTTGTGCATCGCAGAGAGCTTTTTCCTGCTCTTCTTGTATTGCAGTTCAATCTCCCAGAAAGGTTTTGGCTTGAACTTCTGGATTTCCTTCTCCCTGTCAACCACAGTCTTGAGCGCAGGCCCTTGGACACGTCCTGCAGACATAATCTTGTATCTTCCAGTAGAGTTCTTTATCGATAATGTGAGCGCACGCGACAGATTGATACCATAGATCCAGTCTAGCTTGTGCCGTGTCTCACCAGCACGGGCTTGACCCCAGTCCAGGCTTTTGGCAGCGTTCTCGTATGATTGTATGAGCTCGTCTTTGGTTAGGGTAGAGTATTTCATCCTCTTCGCGTCTTTCGCTCCGCAGGCGAATCTGACGATATTGAGGCCTATCACTTCACCTTCGATATCATAATCTGTAGCTACGATGAGCGTGTCGGCATCCTTCGCGAGCTTCCTGATCATGCTCAGGTACTTCCGGGTGAATTCAGAACCCTTGTTCTCATAGCTTGGTACCCATTTGATATCGAACACAGGATATGTCCATCCGTTCTTATCATTCTGCTCAAGATTGTAGAGATGACCTACAGCACATGCCACCATTATATCCTTTCCGCCACGTTTGAGCTTATAGTAAGGCACCTTGTCCTGCGACTTCTTCTCTACCTTCCCATCCGCCAAAGCATCAGCAATTTTCTTGGCAGCACTGGGCTTCTCTGTGATAATGAGCTGATAAGCCATAATCATCAAAGATTCTGATTGTTTTATATATGTTTTGTTCTGGAATGGCTTTTCTCGTCAGACATCCCTCGCAAGTTTTATAAAATAATGAGGCAATGCTTGTGCTATGGAACCTCAACCAGGACAGGGCAATCAAAATTCAGGAAATCCTGCAAATGAGCAAGCGCCGCAGCAGCCTAAAGGCAATGTTGCTAGGCCTCAGCAAGAAGGGATGCAGCAAAAGTCAGCAGCTCCACGCACAGCTTCTCCACCCAAAAAAAATGCCAAGCCTTCTCCAAAGAAAGATGTTGCCAAGAAAGAAGAAGATGTGAGTCCTTTCGAAAGACGTTTCAAGGAGTTCATAAAAAGGAGATTTGGTGGCCTCATCGGTGATATCCTACTAGAAAGTGAACTCAATAAATTGGGTGTCAAGGATCTCTCCTTGCTTGATGAGCAACAGCAGGTAAAGACAATGGAGAAGGTCCTCCAGGACATCTTCAGCAAGCATAAGATGGAGAGTGCAAAGACCGAGACCATATTCGAGATGCAGCTACAACTGGCTCTTGACAAGGCTGCAGAGCTTATCAAACAGTCCTATCAGGGCAAGGATGTCGAGCTAAGCCAGATCGAGATAACTCTTCATGATGAGAGTAGGATAGAGAAATTCGCCAATGAGGAATCTGAAGTTAAATATTGGAATGTAGTTGGGAACATATCGGGCGACCTTTCTGCCAATATGGATGTTATAATCTCTCAGCGCGAGAGTATGATGCTCTTGGCAAGCTATGCAAAGCATACGCAGAGACAGTTCAATCCTCTTGATGAAAACGCTAAACGTAGCATGCTGTTCGAGTTCCTCTCAGTAATTTTCAATGCTGTACAGAATGCTTCTTCTGGACTGATAGGGAAGCAAGTATCGTACTCTTTTGATGAGCTTAAGGATTTGGATGTTGACTCTATTGATAGCATAAAAAAGAGGATTGCAGACCTAGAGAAAAAGAAAGGCGGAAGGGCAGATGTCGCATCCGCCAAGATGGATATGAAAGTCAGCAATCAGCCTTCTTATGAGATTTTAGTGTTCGTAGCGTATTGAAAT
>CAZTTX010000068.1:0-3375 GCA_964616085.1 uncultured Methanosarcinales archaeon | reverse complement strand
CCGATAGTGCTGAACCTTATGCTGAAGGTGCCGAAGAGCTTGTCGATGACGCTTTCGCTGACCTGCATCAGGGTTATCTTCTCTATACTGTACTCGGTGTTCTTCGCAGTGAGGAACGAGAAATCATGCTCTATGCTCGACCTGTTTATCCTGAACCGCGTGAACATGACCATGATCATTATGCCTGCCGCCTCGAAGGCCAAGATACCGAAGAGTATCAGGAAAGCCATAGGGGCGATCAGGAAAGCGCCAGTCGCCGCCATCGGAGGCTCCACCCTCGGAAGAAGGCTTGCCACGACGATGCCAAGCTCGATGAGGAAGAAAGCCAACACAGTTGTCACCAATGTAGGCAGGAGCGCTCTTTTCGCCTCCATCCTAAGCTCTTCCGTGAAACCATCGCCCTCAAGCTTCTTATTGGCTTTCTTGCTAGAGTCATGCTTAGCATCCTTCTTGCTAGAGTCATGAGCCCCAATATCCAACGCCATGAGAGGGTCCGTGCTTTCGATGAGAGCGTCAAGCTTCTTCTTCAGCTTCCGGCCGTTTGGCATGTTCTTGAAGTGGATCTCGTTCCCTGAGCCCTGAGAGCTTAGCTTGACATCATAGATGTCGAGCAGCTTCTCGAAGAAGTTCTGGGTAGTCTCAGTATCGGAAAGGTTCTCTATAGGTATCAATGAATAATTGCGCGTCATGAACCCATCATAGTATTCGAGCAGGTCCTCATACAGATAGTAAGTACGGCGCATACTGTTCACTGTCCTGATGGCGAATATAGCAGCCAGTATCAGGAATGCAAGGAATCCGAGCAATACTACCATCACCATAGCCCCTCTCTGGACGGCTGCAAGGATGGATGATAACGGTAAGAAAAGGGCAAAGAATGCCAACGAAGCCAGCATGGACAGGTTCTCCAGTATCACGCCCGCCAGAGAAGGTTTCTCTCGCATCAGCCTCTTCTTTCGCGTGAGCACGAACCCGTTCTTCACCATGAGCTTCTCTACCATAGAATATGCCTGCTTGGGTCTCTTGATGGACTCGAGTCGGACCTCGACCTGTGAGCTGCCAGCAGCCTTGATCTTGAGATTGCCTGTCGAGAACAGCCTGTTCTCTATGAAAGGCAGGTTCAGCCATACCTGAGTGATATTCTTCACCACAAGCTCAGTCTCATGCTCAGAGAAGAAACCGCCTTTCCTCAGGATGAGCCGCGTGTCTTGGAGCTCATACTCCTCCTTCCTGAACCTGACACGCCTATAGGCATAATACACAAGGTTCGAGATAATGAAAAGCCCTAAGAAGACAAGCGAGAGGAGGCCTGAGAACAGGACAAAAGACGCGATAGCGAGAGCCAAAGCCAGGAACAAGGACACAATAAGGAAAATCATGCATCTATAGAATATGAACACTTTCCTATCCGGCTTGAGAGTCTTCGTAGCCATAGCCACAATCTGCCATTCCAGCTTAAAAACCTTTGGAAATATTCAGGAGAAAATACAAAGATTCAACGAGCCTTAGTCTTGTTACGCCCACGTTTCTCAACGGCCTCAAGCCGGTCGAGCACAGCGCTAGCACCCTCATAAGATGAGGTATATGCATCCAAGAACTCGGCCGAGCACTTCTCCCATATCCCTGGATGTCCGCTCTCGAGCGAACGCAGCATGAGATGCAGGTCAACAGCTTTGTCTTCGAGCTTCTCAGAGAACTGGCTCAGGCCGAAATCTATCATGTACAATCTCTTACCTGAGCGTATCATGTTAGAGGTAGTAAGATCGCCATGTACTATATCAGAAGAATGCATCTTTCCCACAGAAGTACCTGCGTTGCGCATGAGAGATTTCAAGTTCCTGGATGACAGGACATCCTTGAGCCTATCACCATCAATGTATTCCATCACGATGAATGTACCAGTTGCCTTCTCCCCAAAATTCTCAGGACAGTCCCCTTGGACTTTCTTACCATCAGAGAAGCAGACAAGCTTAGGAGCGTCTATGACCCCAGAAATCCGTGATAGAACTTTTGCCTCGCGCCTTGTCCGTCTGGCCCTGAGAGAAGCATCAAGCTCAGGATGACGATAGCCTTTAGGCACCCTGACTTTCAGGATATGCCCATCATGAGAATATAAGACAGCCTCAGCCCCTTGTGATAGCAGTTCCATAGCGTACCGAGTGGTCAAGAATTTAAAAATGTTTGGCAGCATCACTCAGAAGCTGCAGCAGGCTCTTTTGTAGCCGAAGCTGCGCTTGCTGCCTTCGATGCAGCTCTCTTCTCTTCGAGCTTCGCAGCAGCATGCTGATAGAACTTCTTGTCGACCGTAGTCAATGGTGTGACCTTAGTCTTCGGGTTCTCTTCGAGCTTGAACGACCTTATCGAGACCATGCGTACAGGATATATGTAATCAACAACCCTCTTCACATCCTTAACAATCTTGTCGTGCAGCACATCATCCACGAACTGCCCATAGGTCACTTTCAGTATCCTTGACATGAAAGCGTATCTTGCAGCGTGCCTCATCGCAGAAAGCGTAGGGTTGCTAGTGTTGGACCTTGTAAGAATCATTGGCTTAACACGGACGAGCTTGCCGTCCTTGGTCTTGCAGACAAAGGAATCATCAACCTTATCCCGTCTCCGCTTGACCAGTCGCTTGACACCAGAAGGGTTCATGACATACGAATGTACGTCGCACACACCGGCATTTTCCTTAACCTCTTTCACCTTAAGCGTGACAGTGACATTCTGCTTTTTTATGCTCCTGTTCAGGCTCATGAGGCTCGACTTGACAGTGCGTCCCATAACTTCTTCTGGCGAGACCGCAAGAGCCTCCCCGACCTCAACGTCATTGAAGACTTTGGGAGCAACTAGTTTGTACCAATTCTTCTTCTTTCCAGTCTTGGAAACGGTTTTCCTAGCCATATCAAGCTTGAGAACAGCAGTTTATTTAAAAAGTTTTCTGATGGGACAAGATGCAGAATCATCAAAGAGAACAGATATATGATGAACCTTCCGGATAGCTAGAATGATATTCACAGACTTCCCTGATTGCATAATAGCGATCCAAGTCTTCATTCCAAAAGAAAAGCATGACGCTATCAATATTGCCATCAAAACCTGTGAAAGCCTGTAAAGTTTCCACAAACATCTGAAGATCAGAAAGAGTATTATCTGAATTGAATACATCTTCAAAGAGACCTGCAACAATCTTCCCATCGAAGTGGCAGATTTTCAAAGAATATGAACAAGAATCAATCATCCTATACTCCACATCATCATGATTTACCAAGATACCTCCATCGTACTCATGGTATACATCTTGCAAGGCGATGAGATTCATGAAAACCCGGTATGGATCTTTGTTTCCAGACTCCGAATCATCAAGAATACTTT
>CAZTTX010000067.1:0-3488 GCA_964616085.1 uncultured Methanosarcinales archaeon | reverse complement strand
GCCCATTTTCTAATGATAGTTCGGATTCGAGTGCACATAATAAAAAAAGAAATCATTCGATGTAATTCATCAGGGTTATATTGTGGTCCTTCAACTCCCCATCTGAATACTCGAACCTTCCGAAGAAGAAGCGATCACCGAAGACATACTTCAGGAATACCTTGTCTCCGTCCCATAGGTTCAAGTCAAGCAGATTTTCTTTTCGGACCCATTCAAGATCGCCCTCGGGACATTCCTTGAGCTCTCCCTCATAGCCCTTTGCTCTGAAGAGATGGACTTCCCAATCTATGCCAGGCATGAAGTTCTCAAAGGTTATATTGCCCATATAAGTGGGCTCGACCCGTATCCCTGCTTCTTCCTCCACTTCTCTTCTCACGCAAGACAGAGGATCCTCTCCAGGATCTGATTTGCCTCCAAGACCATTGTATTTCCCTTCGTGCATATCGTTCTCCTTCTTGTTCCTGAGTAGCATGAGCACTTCATCGTCATCATTCTCTATGTAGCATAACGAAGCGACCACTTTCATGTGCTTCTTGAGTTTTGTCAACCTCTTTTCCAAGTCTTCCATTGTACCACCCAGAAAGAGGTATGAGGCCGTTCTTTAAATAAGAGAAAGTCAAACCACTTTGACCTAGATTCATCAGAACACCGTCTTAGTAACCTTAGGATATTCATTATCCAAGTTTTTCTCGATGAAGAACCTGTTGTCCCAGAAGAGCTCATCATGGTCAAGTCTGCTGAGCCTCTTCTTTACGAGACCGTCACGCATATCACCTATAGGTCTTGCTGTATGGAAATAGACTATATTATGGAACCTATAATCATCGTCCTTCATGAACTCATTGACGCATCTCAGACGCAAATCCTCAATATCACAACCTGCCTGCTCAGTGATATATTCCCGCAACGAAGACTCTATGGACTTGCCTGAGAGGACCTTACCTCCAAAGAAGATTAGCGAACCTTTTTCTGGCTCTCTAGGCTTCTTCTGGAAATAGATGTGATCACCATCTATGAGCGCTGCGCAAGCCACGACAAACACAGGCCGTTGCTCATCAAGCATTATAGGAAGATACGGATAGATGGCCTTACCTCCCTTGGAGAGGGAATACATGACATTGTCCCCTTCCTGTAACCGCATGATAAGGCCTGTGTCCAGGAGCACCTTGACATGATAGGCCAGCTCATTGCTCCTCAGACCTGTCTTATTCTTAAGGTCATTAAACCTCAAGAGTTCTTCAGAATCATGCAGTACACGAAAGATATCTCTTCTGATGTCTGAGAATATATCGCCGTAATCCATACGCGAAGTAATCAATCGCTTTTTATAACTCTTACCGCCATGAGAAGAGATATCAGGAGATCATTCGCTGTCACGGATAAGCCTATAATCTGTGCTGCCAAGACCTATACCTTCTGCATAACTGACCTGGGAGATATTATTCACAGGATTAATCTTTCCGAAATCCCCTTTCGAGGCATCCTCGACCAGATCAAGACTTGCCTTGTCTATTGCCACAGGATCATACGAGAGCAATATACCTATATCATCCATCATGGGCTCTTGTGCTGCGCCCACACAATCACACTCTTCTGTGATGTCATGCAGTATATTGATGTATATGATATTGCCCGCACCTATAGTCCTAACAGCGGCATTAGCATAATCCGCAGTCTTCTGCTGTAACTCCTTGTTCGTCGAGCCACCCCATGGGACCTTCACTGCTCCAGTAGGGCATACAGAGATGCACATCGCACAGCCATTGCATAATGTATCGTCAAGCTGTGCCTTCTCAGAGACTTTTGTGATGGCATTCTGGTCACAAGCCTCAGCACACGCCATGCACCCTATGCATCTTGCGCTGTCTATACTTGGGCTGACGTCCGAGTGCATGTGCAGCTTTCCAGACCTGCTCCCTAGGCCCATACCAAGATTCTTGATAGCGCCTCCAAAACCAGTAGCGATGTGACCTTTGAAATGGCTTATGACAATCATTGAATCATATTCTGTGAGACCATTGCCGAGCTTAGCGGTGCCAGCAGTACCTCCGATCTCCACAGAAACCTCTTTATCACCCATTTCACCATCTAAGATATCAATCGGAGCAAAACCGAAACCGTGCTTCTCTGCCAATCTCTTATGGGCTGAAGTCGTAGTCCTTGAACCTTTATAGAGCACATTACATTCCACGAGGGCCGCGTTACGGCCATCTTTAACAGAGTCATACACAGATTTGACAATATCTGGCTTCATGTAGGTTGTGCATCCTTCCTCACCAAAATGGACCTTGATGGCAACCTTGCTGCCCAGCCTTGATTGGTCGATCTTCTCCAGGATTGCATCCATCTTTCTTGAAAGATATACTTCCTCCATACATGCCCAACAATTTCATGTTTTTTTAATCCTTTCGGTATGGGACAAAGATTTTTAAGGCTCTCAGATTTAGCATGGCTATGACCACACTCAAGAAAGGAGAGCTTGTGGAATGTATTGATGATGATTTCAGCAAACTCAGAGGTCTACCCTTCAAAGCAGCAGATATCATCCTGCCAAAGAAAGGGGAAAGGTACAGGATCAGGGATGTGCTTGAAGGACCACACGGTACGGGTGTTGTGTTAGAAGAGATACAGAACAAGGAATTCTTCTTCGACAAGCTGGAAGTGACAAGAGAACCAGTCTTCAGCGATACCAGATTCCGACATTTGGATGAGAAAATGCCGGAGACAAAACAAGATTTATAAATCTAAAAATCACCAAGACGGCATGGACATCAGCATAATAGTAAATTTCTTCGTGATATTCGTATTCATAGGTTTCGTCACAGATGCGATATGGGGTCTTGAATTGCTGAAGATACTTTCTGACGGTGGAGCGATGCTCATTCTTTCGGTGGTCTCTCTGGCCATGTTCAGCATAACAAGGGATCCAGGGCTTGTGTTTGAAGTTACAGAAGTCGTCCAGCTCTATTTTGTCAATCAGCTGCTACCGATGATTGGTGGAGATGTGCTCGGAACTTCCCTTTCGAAGCTCGCAAAGAAATTCGCGAAATAATCTCAGCTCATGCATCACAAGAGAAGTCTGCTTATTGAGATACCTTGGTTGATGTTGTATATGACCTTGGCGAAATAACGTTGCATTGGCACTTCATCGTACCAAGGCGTATTCTCTACAAAGCCATCACCGTGATAGACAACATTAGTGCCAATCAGTCTTGTAAGACCTCCTTCCCTGTAGCACTCGTCAAGCCTTTCCTTCGCAGGCCCGTTCAATAAAGGTAGGCTTGTAGCGAAATACACATCATTGGCCCCTTCGTCCTTGGCCGCTCTGATCGCCTTGACCGTCGTGCCTCCGGTATCCACCATGTCGTCGATGAAAAGACAGTCTTTGCCTCTGACATCGCCCACAAGTGTCATCTTCTCCACATCATTCGCTGAGGCGTAGTTCCTCTCCTTGTGCATGATGTTCAATGGCAGCCCAAGCCTTCTTG
>CAZTTX010000066.1:0-3610 GCA_964616085.1 uncultured Methanosarcinales archaeon | reverse complement strand
ACATTCCTGTTGACTTTTGTGTACATCATTGCTTTATTTCCGACATTCATCCTTGCTAAGATATTTGGCAAGAGATTCCTTAACTTGCAACCTCGAAAAAGCAATTGGCAGGAATGCGGTTCAACCGATAATCATTACAGACAGTTTTAAGGCTAGATTATACATGAAAAACTGAAGCAAGATGACAAAAAACAAATCATTCACAAGAGAACTCTTTGAATTTATGTGGGAGAACAAGAAATGGTGGATTTTTCCGCTGATTTTGTTCATATTGTTCGTATCCTTATTCATCTATCTGAGTGCATCAACCTCAGTTTCACCGATGATTTATGCTATGATATGAGGTCTTACGTATGTATGTATTAGGGATAAGCTGTTATTATCATGATTCGGCCGCTGCTCTCATAAAAGATGGGGTCGTTGTCGCTGCCGCACAAGAGGAAAGGTTTACCAGGAAGAAGCATGATATCTCTTTCCCTGAGAATTCTATTAATTCATGTCTTGAAAGCCAAGGGATAAAAATGGCCGATATAGACCATATCGCATTCTATGAGAAGCCCATCCTGAAATTCGAACGTATACTGTCGCAGTCGATCGAGGCATTCCCTTTCTCATACAAACAGTTTGTAAAGGCCATACCCTCCTGGCTCACAGAGAAACTGAGAGTCCCAAAGCAGCTGAAAAAATTAGGATACAAGGGTGATGTGTTCTTTGTCGACCACCACCTCTCACACGCAGCGTCATCATACCTTCTGAGCCCATACAATGATGCGGCCATAGTATCCATAGACGGTGTCGGTGAATGGACTACTACAGCGTATGGTACAGGAAAAGATTCAGAAATATATCTGCAGAAAAAGATAGATTTTCCACATTCTTTGGGGTTGCTATACTCCACGATAACAGCATACTTGGGGTTTAGCGTAAACAACTCTGAATACAAAGTTATGGGTTTGAGCCCCTACGGCACCATGGACCGGGAAGAGAACCGCTATTACAAGAGGATGCTCAAAGTGATGAGGGTGCATGATGATGGCAGTTTCTCACTAGATATGGATTATTTTTCCTATCACAAGATGGAAAAGATGCCATCGAGGAAACTCTGTAGACTCCTGGGTGGTCCGATACGTAAAGGAAAAGGCCCTTTGAACAGGCGCCACAAAGATATTGCTGCTGCTCTCCAGATGATCTATGAGGACGCGCTCTTTAATCTTCTTGACCATGTACACAAAGAGACACAGAAAGATAACCTTGTTTTAGGTGGAGGGTGCGCCCTCAATAGTGTAGCTAATGGAAAGATACTCAAGAGGACAGGATTCAAGAGACTCTGGATACCTCCTGACCCTGGTGATGGAGGGAACTCCATGGGTGCTGCAGCCTATGCATATTCATCAATACTCGAGAAAGGAAAGATGAAGGAATTGGATAATCCTTTCCTAGGCCCTTCCTTCTCATCAGACAATATCAAGAGCTTTCTCGAGAGTCGAGAGATTAAGTATCATCATATGAGAGATGACAAGGAGCTGATCAAACGCACAGCAGAGATGATACATGATGACAAGGTGATTGGCTGGTTCCAAGGCGGTATGGAATGGGGCCCTAGAGCACTGGGTGGAAGAAGCATATTATCAAACCCTTGTAATCCAGAAATGCAGGACATCCTGAACTCGAAGGTGAAGCACAGGGAGATGTTCAGGCCTTTCGCTCCTGTTGTCTGTGCAGAGGACGCAGAGAAGTTTTTTGAGATAGACAGACCTTTGCCGCGGCCTACAGATTTCATGCTGATGGTCTATCCCATCAAGAAGCGATGGCATTCAACGATACCTGCAGTCACTCACGTTGACGGATCAGGTCGTCTCCAGACCATAAGGAAGGAGCAGAATTGGATTTATCATGACCTGATCAAGACATATGGAAAATTATCTGGCGTTCCTATACTGATCAACACTTCTTTCAACATACGGGGTGAACCAATAGTATGCACCCCTGAAGATGCTTATAGGTGCATGATGGGGACAGGTATAGATGCTCTAATCATGGGGAACTTCATAGTATGGCGCGAAGAAAATCCCCAAGATATGTGGGATGGTGAGAAACTCGCTAGAGATTGATGGCCATCATTTCAGCCCGAGGACCTTTATCATGCCCGTGTTGACGATATTGCCGAACTCATAGAGTGGTGAGCCATTAGGGGCAAAACCTGTTGTCCAGCTAGAACTGAAAGAGCTGAATCTCATGCCTGTCTTATCTCCTAGAAGGATGCCTGCGTTGACTACAGGACCATTCCCTGACCTGATGATCTCCTTATGACCTGATGTGGCGAAACGGCATTCGAATTCCATCCTCACAGGTATGGTCCTCTGTACTTTCTTCAGGATCGTAGCATAGTTGAGCTCATCCGTATTATAAGGCCCTCCCTTCGCAGAGAACTTTGCGATGATTCCCCCTCTTCTTATAGGGGTCTTGCTGTCCTCATCGATCCTTGCTCCCAAGCCCTGTTCTATCATCTCGAATGCTCCTTGTAACACAGTGATGTCGGCTTCCATCAGATCTATGTAATATTCATCTTTCCCAAGCTTGACCTCTTGCCTATCATGCTTCTTCTTTGCCTCGAGCTCAGCGTCCATCTCTTTCCATAATTTTTCTATCTGTTGGTACATGCCTTGCTCCGTCCTGAGATCTTTCTCAATCTCTGCACGTAATGCATCAATATCACCGCTTTTCGCAATCTTCTCTAGCTGTCCTCCTTTGCTCAGCGATGCCATGAGCTCTTTCCTGTAGATCTCAATCCTTGATAGAGCCGAGTCTAGCTCCTTCTTTGTACGAGGGTTGTCTTTGAAAGATTTGACTAAGACCTTTTCGAACTTCAGTAATGTCTTATTGAAGAGTCTCTCATCTCTTTCTTCTCTTTTCAGTTCCCTCTTTATCGCGTCAATGACTGGCGTCTCATTCTTTTCGCCTTCTTTTTTAGAATATCTCTCAACGAGCTTCTGTATCGTGAGAAGGTCCTTGTACTCTTGCATGAGAGCTTTCTCGCTCTTTTCCTTTAACGCTTCAGCTTTGGCCATGCAACATAAGGCAGATACTTGCATTTATATAGATTATCCTTCAGATTGAGAAATTTTAAATTGGCTTCTCTTATCCCTGAGATGTTGTCTCATGAGAATATTTACCATAGTAAGCACACTCATTGGAATCTCGGCTTTTGCCTTGCTGATATATCTGGCAGATTCTAGAGCCATACTTGCTTCGATGCTAGCTGCAAATGGACTTCTGATGGCATTAGCATTCTTTGCCATCTTCCTTGACGACATACTAGAGGCAGTCAAGTTCTCTTTCATCTTCAGGCACTTCAACGAAAAGATAGGATTCTCTATGATCTATAAGTCATACATGATGAGCAAGACGCTGGCTGCCATCATGCCTGCAAAAGTCTCGGATTTTACTATGTCAGTATTTTTGAGGACAAAAGGTGTCGCATACCATGAGACGATAGCCATTCTTGTACTAGATCTTGGACAGTCTTTCCTTGTTGTATCGGGGGCCGCATCCATTGCACTGGCGGTCTATTTAAGTCCGTCCTTTGGCGCTCTCTTGCTCATTACCTCTA
>CAZTTX010000065.1:0-3914 GCA_964616085.1 uncultured Methanosarcinales archaeon | reverse complement strand
AGCGGGCTTTTCGGCATTGTCGCCATAATATTCTATCAGAAGATAGAAGACTGATCAGAAACCCGTCCTCTTGAAACGCTTTTCAAGCTCCTCTATGGTTATTTCCAGGAGAATGGGTCGGCCATGGGGGCAGGTGTAGCTCATGTCCAGCGCAAAGAAGTCCTGTACAATCTCTTTCATCTGTTCGCGTGTGAGCTCATCACCAGCCTTCACTGCTGCCTTGCAAGCCATTGTGCTCACGACCTCATGCTTCATCTTATCAAGAGAGTTTACCTTAGCATGAGATATCATATCGCTGATCAGGTCAGTTAGGAACTCTTTGGATCTGCTCTTGCCAAATATGATTGGCACTTTCCTAAGGATGTACGTTCCCCCGCCAAAGTTCTCGAGTTCGAATCCAAACTGCTTGAGGAGAGCCTTGTTCGATTCCACTGCTGAAGTCTCACGGACACTGAGGCTTATTTCTACAGGGGTGAGCAGCTCCTGCTTCTCGAAATCCATGTTCCTTGAGGCGTTCAGTATCCTGTCGAAGAGTATGCGCTCGTGCGCTGCGTGCTGGTCCATTATGGTAAGCCCACCGGCGGTCTCTATGAGTATGTATGTCATGCTTATCTGGCCAAGTATCCTCATCTTTCCTGTTTTAGGCTCCTCGCTTGTCCTGGTCTCATCTCTGGCCATGCTTTCCTGCACTGAAGCGACGACCTTCTTCTCATCAGCGGCATCATCCAGTAGAGAGGGTTTCTCAACATCTGCAGCATTTGTCTCGGGGCTTTCTTCTTCATCAGTCGCTGATGAATGTAATGAATGACTAGAATCTGCAGAATATGCTTGTTCTTCGACCGCAGCCACTTCCCCATGACCTAGCTCGGACTGCCTGTCTTCGGAGACCTTGTACCTCTTTACAGGCTCTTTCAAGGTATGCCTTTCCTGCTCCTCATCCTCGCTGAGCTTCTCTTGGGTGTTCTCTTCTGCCTGGGGCCTTGAGAGTATGTCGTTGCTCTTTAGTGTCTCACGTATCGCATCGAAGATGACCTCATAGAGCTTTCCTTCCTGCTCGATCTTTATCTTAAGTTTGTTAGGGTGGATATTCACATCAAGCTTCTTCGGGTCGATGCTTATATGGAGTAGGGCGAACGGATACCTCTGCCTGTGCAGTAATGTATGATAAGAGTCATATACAGCATCCATGATGGTCTTGTTCCTCACATACCTCCCGTTGATGAATATGTTCATGAGATCCTTGTCCGATCTTGAGAATGTCGGTTTGGAGATGTATCCCCTCATACTGTACGCATCGTCCTCATGCTCAAGCTCCAGGAGCTCTTTGGCAATCTCATTCCCATAGATGTCTACTATGTTATTTATCATCGAGGCAGTATTTGGAGAATTCAGGACCTGTTTTCCGTCCATGCTGAGCCTGAAGTATATGAGGGGGTTTGCAAGGGAGTATTTCGTGATGATATCAAGTATCTTGCTGGCCTCAGCTTTCCTTGACCTCAAGTGCTTCTTCCTGGCGGGCGTGTTGTAGAAGAGCTCTTTCACCACGATGGTGGTGCCTTTCGGGCATGCGACGCCCTCTATGCTTGTCTCTCCGCCTTCTACTTTCACCCGGGTTCCTTCCATCGCATAGTCTGTCTTCGTGATGAGCTCGAACCTGGATATTGAGCTGACAGCAGCAAGCGCTTCACCCCTGAAGCCCAAGGTCTTGATGTTGAAGAGGTCTGAGATACCGTCAAGCTTGGAGGTGGCATGCCTCTTCACTGAGAGAGTCGCATCATCCTTGGTCATACCTGAACCGTCATCGGTCACCCTGATTAGTGATTTGCCTCCATCCTCGATTTCGACGAAAATCTTATTGGCCCCAGCATCCAAAGAATTCTCGATAAGCTCCTTGACCACAGACGAAGGATCCTCTACTACCTCTCCTGCCGCAATCTGCTCGATGACATCCTGTCTGAGCTCTTTTATTCTGCCCATACCCCTCAGGCTCCGGGTTAGGTCGTTTGTTTAAAAATCTTGTGCTTGGCATGTTTTCGTAAGATATAAAAACAACCATGAAAACTAGGTCTTATGATGAGACATAGGCATGGTGGCGGTCTTGCTGATGCGAACGTTTTCAAACGTAGCTGGGAGGTTACTAAGGTTACGTTCTCGGTCATGCTGAAGAACAAGAAGATGTTCTGGTTCGTGGTGGTTGACAATGTCCTCTCTCTTATGGCTTTCATACCGCTCATCATCGTCGGGCTTCTTATCGGTGGGCTGCTACCGGGAGATATACCTATCGCACCGTTCATCGTAGCATCTCTCCTTGTGGGCTATTTCTTATCCTACATATTCACTGTATTTTTCGATGTCTGTACTGTCTATGCAGCAAAGAAAGAGTTCGCTGATGATCATGCGGAGACTGGCGAGATAATGGGATTCGCATTCTCAAGGCTCGGCAGGATAATAATGTGGGCACTCCTGAGCGGGACTGTAGGCCTTGCGCTGAAAGCGATGAAGGGCAAAGGACGCCGAGGAGGCAGGGGCATGGCACGTAGGGCTGCCGGTGGTATCTTGGGAGCAGCATGGTCCATCCTGACAGTCTTCGTCATCCCAGAGATTGTCTATAAGGACAGTCGTCCTATCGCAGCCATAAAGAACTCATTCAATACTGTAAGGAAGACCTGGGGCGAGCTCCTGATAAGATGGTTTGGGCTCAATATGATAGAAGGCATATTGTCTTTCATCCTGTTGCTCTTCTTCGGCGTCATAGGATTTAGTGCTATGGAGATGGGCATGGAATGGCTTCTTGTGGTGGCAGTCTTAGGATACATCATAGTACAGATTCCTATCGTGATCACATTCGCCATAGCCAACCAGGTATATGATGCTGCGCTCTATGAGTATGCGCACACAGGAAAGGTTCCAGGCAGCTATAAGGAAGAGATGCTCAAGGACGCTTTTAAGGACCCGAGAAATGTCCGGATGTTCTGATACGAAAAGCTTTTTAAACAAGCGACCAACTTCTGTGATTCGTAGAGTTTAGCTCATGTCGGGGTCGCATCCTCGGAATGGTTGCGTCCATTCGTACCTGCGAGGGTTTCGCTCCGCTCAAGCCCTCAAAGCATCAACTCCATGTCGGGGTCGCATACACGCCAATCAGAGATTGTCGGTCGCGACCTCTCATTCACTTCCGTTCATGTCGGGGTCGCATAATCTGGTATTGCGCAGGATTGCTAAGGACTTTGGTCTTTCAGAGACCTACAATACCAACCAAGGATCGCAAAGATCCTGTGTCCTCCGGGACTTGCGGGTTCAAATCCCGTCCCCGACGTATAAGAGGCCTTAGGCCTCTTATCTTTTCTTTTTGATTGTCATAAGATTTGAACATCCACATAGACTCGAGTCTATGGGACCAACGCTTCGCTTATGGAATCCCGTCCCCGACGTTGATAGGGCCTCCGGGCCCTTTCATTTTCTTTCCTAAATACCAAAAATGATGGAAAAATTTCAAAAATTTATAAAAATTCTTCATAATTATACAAAAATGGATCCTGAACTTGAGGAAGCATGGGAGAATTTTTTGAATCTAAAAGAAGAGATGGTATTTCATAGACATATATTCAGATTTCAAAATAGCAATAGGAAAATGAAGGATAAAATCATTTTTGAATTTCCTTACACAACTAAAATTAAATACATCACACTTGATGAGTTTAAGTCTTATAAGCAAAAATTTAATCGACTGATTGAAGAGTTCAGGAGGGATCAAGGAAAAGGTAAAACAATATTGTTCGGCGACATCTCTAGTAAAGACTATAGAAATATCTTTGATATGTATGAAGAAGGCACGGAACCAAGAAATCCAAACTTTTCTTTCATATCTGTAGATGAATTTAATAAAACTAAAATATATGTTCTCAAAGAGGAAT
>CAZTTX010000064.1:0-3959 GCA_964616085.1 uncultured Methanosarcinales archaeon | reverse complement strand
ATGAGACGATACGCCCAGACCTCAACCTCATGGATGGCATCATAGGGATGGAAGGCGATGGACCAGCAGGTGGCGAAGCAAGGAGGTTCGGCGTCATCATAACTGGAAGGGACGCTATCGCGGTCGACCGTTGCGCCATAGGCATCATGGGACTGAAACGTGTTCCTCTGCTGATTGCAGCCAGGAAGAGATACTGGGAGAAGAGAGCTGAGGACATCAAAATCCTGGGCGAGAACATAAAATCAGTGAAAGCCAAGAACGTGAAATCGCCGCAAGGAAGCCTGTTATCTGGAGCAAGTGGACTCATGGGCACAATACATAGAGCAACAGCCAGACGTCCTGAAGTGATTCCTGAAAGTTGCATCTCCTGTGGAAAATGCGACAAGGTATGCCCTGCAGACGCAATCCACATGGAAGACAAAACAAAGAGACTACCAGTATTCGATTACAAGAAATGCATACGATGCTATTGCTGCCATGAGGTATGCCCTGTGAAAGCGATAGCTCTCAGACGCCATATACTCTCAATGCCTTCTCTTCTTTCGAGGCCTTGAGAACGCCACCACAAAACCTAAGACAATGCCTGCTGGAGCAAACAGCCAAAGTAGAGCTAAAGATCTCTCATACCCAAGTCTTTCTAATATCTTCCACCACAAATAGATGAATCCAGCATAGAAGAGGATACTTCCTAATTGAGGCAGGAATGCCAGAAGCATGAGCAGCGTATACCATGCTGGCAAGCCAGCAGCCTGGACAGTCACATATATGTTACCTCCCGGTATGAGAGCTAACCAAGAATGCTTGATGGTAAGCTTTGATGAGAGCTTGAAAAGAATAATAGCATAGAGCAGGTGTATGACAAGGAATGCGATGATAGTCATGCCAAAAGTCATGAGAGCAAAGGTCTGCATCCCTAATGTAGCATCTCCATACGGCATAGGATAGCTGACCAGACAGGATTTAAGAATCTTGCCCTCATCTGCAATGATAGTCTTGCCAGCATCTGCTAGAGCAGCGATGGTGTATGAATGCGGGCCTGTCATCCACACAAAAGAACTTCGACATAGTGCGGTCAGAGCAAGAATCCCTCAGAGTGATCCGTTTTGTACTGCCACGATAGGAATATGTAACAATTGTCCTTCCCATCGCGGTGAACGTCTCAGCACCGATTGAAGAAGTGCAGTTGATAAACTCTATGTAGCGAGGTGTTGGCGAGAAGTATCCAGTATCATCCTCAACGAAACCAGGATATACCTGAGCAAGCGAAAGTTTGGCATTCTGTAGGCTAATCCGTTCTTCCATTGCAATTATTCTCGCCTCTGCTTCGAACTCCTCAGGAGACGAAGGTGGGGATTCCGAACCCCTGACATCAGCACATCCTGAGATTAACATGACTGAAGCTAAGAGCACAGCCAGAAATATCACATCTTTGTACATCCCTCTCACGAGACAGATACATGCAGATAAGATTAATAAAGTTATCTTTTCCCTCAGCAGCATGCGCATCTCCTACGGCAAATACGGTATCAAACTGACCAACCCAGACACTGATGCAAAGAAAGTCATGCTGGACCCGAGTTCACAAAGGGACGGGAACATAGGAATCACCACGCACGGCCACACTGACCACACCCCAAATAGTGCAATCTCAGGTAGATGGATATGTTCTCCCATCACAAAGAAGATGATAGAATTCTACAAACCAAAGTCAAGGATTGATGATGTTGAAAGATACAAGGATGAGCACTGGGATATCAAGCTATATGATGCAGGACATTGTCTTGGTAGTAGGATGGCCATGGTGAAGGATAGGGATAGTGGTGAGAAAGTCCTCTATACAGGAGATTATAACACATTGTCCAGGTACTGTGGCAAAGCAAGACCAAGAAAATGCGACAAGCTCATCATAGAGAGCACCTATGGTTCAAAAAAAGACATCTTCCCGGACTATAGGTCTACTGTCAGAGAGATGATAGCCAAGGTAAGAGAGAATCTCGAAGAGAGGATCAGGACACGGATCTTGACATACAGCTTCGGAAAGCCTCAAGAGATATGCGGCATACTTGAAAAAGCAGAGATCAGTTTCTCTGTTGATGATAAGATAAAGAGCATCAACCAGCATATAGGGGTCAAGTATAGCAATGAGAGACAAAAATCAGGAGTCATGGTCGCAAGAAGTCCAGGGCCAGTCAGAGAGCATAGGATTATGGCTTCAGGGCATGCGATGTCTTGGGGCATGAGACGCATGTCTGGTGCTGAGAGCGCGTTCACGTTGTCAGACCACGCAGATTTCAGCCAAGGGCTGCAGTTCGTCAGAAGATGTTCCCCTGAGATGACCTATACAGTATTCGGTAAGACTAAAGAGTTCGCATCAGAGATACAGAAACTTGGCATGAGAGCCGCCCCTCTAACAAGAGGACAATCAATGATAGAAAATTTTCTACACAGATAGACGTCAAGAAAAAAGAAGCATCACAAAAATTGAAAAGAAAAAAAGAAAAGAAAGAGACCTATTGGATCTCAATCTCCATACCATCATCGCCTTCTTGCATGGCCTCAAGGTCTTCTTCAGAGATCTCTATAGCGCCCGGCTGTTGTGCCTCTTGCTCAGGGAGGTCGATTTCCTCTACCTCTTGCTTCTCGATGTCGGCACTATCCCGGAGTTCCATGATGTACTCCTCGACAGCCCTTGATCTGAGTTCATTCAAGAAATCCTCTTCCACGCGTTCAAATATCTCTTCAAGCACAGGCTCTTCACCAGCCTCTCTCCTATCAATCAGTTTGACCACATGATAGCCGAAATCAGTCTGTATGATTTCTGAGATGCCGCCCATCTCTTCCATAGCGAATACTGCCTCTTCGAACTCTGGCACCATTTGGCCTTCTGCGAAATAGCCAAGATCACCATCATTCTGTACTGCCGATGGATCCTCAGAATATTCCGCGACGAGCTCTGTGAAATCATCTCCATCAAGTGCTCTCTGTCTGACCTCTTCGGCTATGGATAAAGCCTCATCATCATCACGGTCCTCGGTAGATATCAAGACATGCTGAGCTCTGACTTCTGTGGCCCCTGGCATATACATCTCCTTGTTCTGCTCGAAGAATTCAATGACATCATCATCAGTGGCCTCAATCCGTTCAAGGACTTCTTCCTGGATAAGATTATCGATTACAATACTTACTCTGTAGAGCTCCCTGAGGTCATCCTTGCTCATTCCTTGCGCTGCAAGGACCTGCTCAAACTCCTCAGCTGTCCAGCCTGCCTGAGCCATAGCAAAATCCAGCTCTTCGTCTATCTCTTCATCGCTGACTGTAATGCCACGCCTATCAGCCTCTTGGATAAGGACTTCCTGGCTTATTATCTGATCTAAAACCACTTCACGTGTCATGCCCATACGCATCTGTTCAGGTATGTTCTGGAAGTGCTCCTCAACCTCAGACACATAGATACGTTCACCATTGACTGTTGCTGCAATAGGGCCTCTGTCTTCGCGAGTTAGGAACTCCTCATATACAAAGAATGATGCCGCAGCCAGAAGTAGTATCAATAAGACAGTCCTTGAAACCCATGGCTTGGTCGTCCTTCTGTGTGTACGCCTTTCCTTTCGTTGTGTATGAGCATGCTCCTTTGCCTCATCAGAATGATGGGCATGTCCTTTCTTCTCATCAGAGTGATGGTCATGCTTCGCACTATGGGATTTGCTACCATCCTTCTTCTCGGCAGTCTTACCGCCTTTCTTGCTGATAGGTACCTTCTTCACTTGTTTTGCCAAAAACATCCCCTCCTATAAAATAATGAGAGCACAGATATGATTATCTGAACATAGGACTGGCATTCCTACACCATAAATAAAAGTTTCGGTAAAAACTTTCAGAAGTTTTAAAAATGGACCTCTTGCCAGGTTTGTCCCAAATGGAGTTTTTTGTATACTGACCTACTGGCTTACCCGCAGCAC
>CAZTTX010000063.1:0-4158 GCA_964616085.1 uncultured Methanosarcinales archaeon | reverse complement strand
GATATAATAATAAAAATTCGCACCTCAGTGAGATAGCACGAAACTCGTATTTTGCACATGATTAATTATAAATGGCCGAGTCATCCCTGTGTAGAATCAGAAGTAAGAAGTAAGGAATTGTCTATCATGAAATCGTATAAAACACTCGAGACAAGTTCATGAGTATTTTCTGAAAAATGAATTGTTGTTCTAAAATCATTCTCACCAAAAGTAAATTCTTGCGCCAAAAGCTTTTTTTCCAAATCCAATATATGTACATTAGAATGGTTCATGTCTAGTATATAGTCATTCAATTCAGATGGTGCGCGGAGAGGAAAAGAATATATTTCAGAATCGACGGCCTTCCTTAGATAAGAGAATCTCTTAGATGAATTGTGTGAAGCCATACCCTTCCGGTAGATTTCTTTGGTAGTACTATTCCCTATTGGTCGTCTTTCAAGATTAGCAATCGTTGTCATGTATACAATATCAACGTCTTGTTGCGCGAATATCTCTATGAATTTTTCAACATTCTCCTGATACCTTTCTAATGCGAAATCATTAAGAATTGAAAATCCCGACGTTTTGAAATCTAGTAATCCTATATTTATCATAATATCCGCAACTCCTTTGACAAATGTCAGCTTTAGGAAAAACATATGATCAATATGGTGGGGGAGAGAGAGCCTATCAAGTATAGGATCGAAAAAAAGAGAGAAATAATCCAATGATTGTGTATATACTCTTATATAATCATTATGCCCAAGGTATAAGATTACTACATCTGGCACTTCCAAATCTAATGAACTGTTGGCTCGATATATAATATTTTTGGAGTCAATTCCAGGAACACCATAATTGATTACTTTCACATCTTCTGGCGAATTTAAGAATCTGTCCTCCAAGAGAGATGAGAATATCTTCCCGTCAGAAAGCACGACAGATGAAGCTCCAAATACATATACCAACTTTTTGTTCTCCAAATTATTACTCGAGATATTGACTCTACACATTTCTTGAGTAAGTCCATAATCCTTGTAGAAGGGTCCACAATCTTCTTGGTCGGGACCAAAAACATCCTTAGCATAATCCGAATAAAAGACGTTATAATCAAATTCAGGCGGTAAATAATCATCATGAACTGAAAAGAACCTTTCTGGCATGTATCTTTCAGGATCTCTCGATTCGATATTCATACGTATGACTTCGGTTGAGAAATAGATCAATGCCAGCCCAATGACAGCAATCAAAAATAAAAACATGAATTGCATACACCTTAAAACAATCCGTTGATAGCGTTTCATGGGGAGCCTCAAACACAGATTTCAAAGCCCCTGGAGGGAATCGAACCCTCGATCTCGTGATTACTTGCTTTTGCAAGTCTGACAACTTGTTGCCATTACAAGTCACGCGCATTAGCCGCTATGCTACAGGGGCGCAATGGCGAAAAAACGGGGTTTATTTATAAAGATTTCTGATTCAAGGCCGGAACCATGAGGCCTCCCAATATGTGACATCAAGCTCGTCATCAACAACAGCTAGCAATAGTCTCTTCCTTGTGGAGTGTGCCACGCGCATCTTTGCCGAGAAATCCTTCCAGGTGTGCTTATTAGACTCGTGGACTGCGAACACGACCCAGCGTGCATGATCCTGACCAGGTTTCACACCCTTATCATATACCCTGAAATCTGCACCGAACTTCATAGCAGTCTTCACGATGTATCCCTTCCTGCGGAGATCTGAGAAAACAGCATATCTTGTCTTAGAAGCTTTGGTCTTCAAAAGGTGTCTATGAACATCATGTACCTCCTTCTGCTTCCCATCAAGGATAAGGAGCTTTCCCATCTCCTGTAAGAGGATACCTTCATACAAAGAAAGCCAGAGCCTACCTTCTTCAATCCTACCATACCTGGATCGTGCATAGAACTCTCTAGCGATATCAGAATCTTCAGCCAATATGAAGTCTCCTTTAATCCATCCTTTCACAGGGTATTTTGAGGCCATTACCGAGAAAAAGGAGGCCTGATTTAAAAATTTTTATAAAGCCTCCTAGAAAACACTTGATGTGATTGATGATGCAGATAATATTTTTGGGCACTAGCAGCATGGTACCAACCAAAGAAAGGAACCATAGCTCGATATATATGAGCTTCAAGGGCGAGGGTTTCCTGATGGACTGTGGGGAAGGGACCCAGCGCCAGATAAAGATGGCAGGCGTCAGGCCTTCTAATATAGATAATCTCATCATCAGTCATTGGCACGGCGATCATGTCTTAGGTATTCCAGGGCTTCTCCAGACATTAGGCAATAATGGCTATGAGAAGACACTGAAGATTTTTGGGCCAAGGGGCACAAGAAAATATATGGAAAAGACTTTTAGCTTCTTCAGCACAGAATGCAAAGTTGATTATGAAGTGACTGAAGTCGAAGACGGACAGACATTCATCGACAAGGATGACTACTCGATGAAAGCATTCCGTCTCAACCATGGTATTGAATGCTTGGGTTATGTATTCGAGGAGAAGGATAGGAGAAGGATAAACAAGAAGTTCATCGAAACAGAAGGCATACCTCAAGGCCCGCACTTAGGCAAGCTTCAGAGAGGGGAAAGCATCACATGGAAAGGCAAACAAATCAATGTCTCTGACGCCACATACAAGATTAAAGGTAAGAAGATAGGGTTTATTTTCGACACTAAGACCTGTGAGAATTGCTCAAAGATTGCAGAAGATGCAGACCTATTGATAAGCGAAGCGACGTTCACTGACGCGCTCAAAGAGAATGCCGAACAGTATAAGCATCTTACTGCTAGGGAAGCTGGCAGGATTGCGAAAGAAAATGCTGCGAAACGGATGATACTGACACATTTCTCACAGAGATACAAGAACGCTAATGAAGCACTCAAGGACGCCAAGAAAGAATTCAAAGAAGTGGAAGCAGCAAAAGATCTTCTGAAAATAACCTTATAAGGTCACTGGACACACTAGACAGATACGCCAACCACATTTATATTATACAATACCCAAGAGAGCATATGAACCATAAAGGCAAAGGCACTAATGCAGAGCGGGAGCTGTTGCATATGTTCTGGAGGAACAATTGGGCATGCACAAGGTGCGCAGGCTCAGGAAGCATGCGATACGATTCTCCAGACCTCATAGCAGGCAGCAAAGGGAGAAAGCTATGCATCGAATGCAAAGCGACTTCTGGCAAAATCCAATATTTCACAAAGGAAGAAATATTCAGCCTCAGATCATTTTCACACCTCTTTGGCGCAGAACCCTATGTAGCAATCAAGTTCAATGGCAAACCTTGGATTTTCAGAAAAGCCAATGACTTGCGAGAATCAGAAAAATCTTTTTCTATACGACAAGATGATGAATCTTTAGCTTTTGAAGATATAATAAAGGGATAAAGAACAAAAAAAGCTTTTTTAGGGCTTCATGTTTAAATGTTTGCGAAAAGTTTTTATATGTGCGTGCGTGCCATTTTTAAATGGTTTGTGGTCTCTGGCCTGTAAGGGTCGTTGATTCTAAAAGGGGTGTTTTGGATGAAATACAGTCGGTCTACTGTAGAGAAAGTTATGAAGGAAGTTTTCGGTCAAGAGGTTCTGCCTGTCACCAAGCTGCTGAACCGCAACGAAGAGATATCAGAGCTCAAGTTGGCTGATAAGCTCAACGTGGAAGTGAATGAGGCAAGGCGATGTCTCTACAAGTTATATCAAGAGAACCTGGTTAGCTTCAAGCGAAAGAAGGATAACGAGCACGGATGGTACACTTATTACTGGTCATTCAACTACCAGATGTTGTATACCCTCTTGGACAAGACGATGAATACGAGGTTGAACCGGCTCCATAGCAGGCTCTCTGCAGAGAAAGAGACCCATTATTTCTCATGTTGTTTGCGCTTGGATATCTCGACAGCCATGACCTACAACTTCAAGTGCCCGGAGTGCGGATTAGTAATGCAACCAGACGACAACACGCACAGGATAAATGCGCTCGAAGAAGATATAGAAGATATCAAAAAGATAATAAAAACTTATTCTTAACCACTTATTTCTTTTTCTTTGTGGTCTTAGCCGCAGTCTTCTTTTTTGTGCTCTTCTTCTTACCGAGAAGTGCACTTTCCTTAATGCCTAGCTTCTGTTCGATGAGCTTCTCATCCTCAATGATCTTG
>CAZTTX010000062.1:0-4317 GCA_964616085.1 uncultured Methanosarcinales archaeon | reverse complement strand
AAAATCAAGACAAATGTATTTTTAATGTTGTCAATATTATTGTAAATGATTAGAAGTTTTAGACTTGTTTGTTGGATCCAGGTGTTGGAAATTTATTGGTTTTGATTAAAAGTTTTTGTTCGCTATTTTTTGCATGTCGGAATTGTTTCTACTTTGTTCCTAGAAAATGCGCATAAATATTTGCGATTAAAATCGCCATTTTTTCATCTATTGTCGAGATAATTAATTGTGAAAAATCCATCAGAACAAAAAAGTGAGATTTAATTTGCACGATAGAACCCAAAAAGATGAGATCCAATTTGATTAAAGAATCAGCTGTTCTGTACTTCTGCCGTGGAGGAATCTTCTCTAGCTTCTTTCATAGCCTGCTCTGCCAAGTGAGAGTTCAACTCATCTTTCTCAATATCTTCTATGATGTCCTGGACATCGTGCCCCATGATCCTCTCATAGATTTCAGCTAGCATATCTCCATCTCCCCCGATACGTTACACTAAAAAATAAAAAAATAAAAAAGTCTTTACAACATTGTGCCACGCCTTGGTTGACGAACCGCTTCTCTGAAGAGCATATTACCTACATTCTCTTCTCTCTTCTCTTCAGCTTCATATTCGTCGAACAAGGGATCAACCAATGTTCTGAACATTCCAACCACCCGTTTATCTATTTTCTTTAATCCTAAAATGTGTATATGTGCTTAAGATATATAATTAATCAATAGAGAATATATGTTGATATATATCTATATTTTTTAAATTGATTACATATACATAAGCAAGATTTATATATGTTCTGAAGCAACCTGTTTGTGTGAGTACAATGAAAAGGAAGATAGTTCAGCAAGGCAAGTCATCATTGAACATATCTATTCCTAATGCATGGGCGAAGAAGCACGGGATGACAAAGGGTGATGAAGTAAACATAGAGGAGAAGGATACTGAACTTATCATCTCTACTGGGAAGGATGCTCCCCTCGAGACAAAAACACTTGATGTGGGCGACCTTGATGAGACATCAATACGTTGGTATTTAATCTCCCTTTATTGCAGTGGATTTGATGAGCTGAAGATTCTCTTCAAGGACCATGAACAGATAGATTCTATACATTCATGCATACGCAATCTTTTGGGCTATAATATAATGGAACAACGCAAAAAGTACTGTATCGTCAGATGCATCTCACAACCGGTCGAAGGTGAGTTAGAGCCTAGTCTCAAGCGGAACTTCATGGTTGTCTTATCCATAGCAGAAAGCACACTTGACGCCATACGAAACAAAGACACGAAAGCCTTCAATTCAGTTCTGACGATGGAAGACACATGCAACAGGATAACCTATTTCTGTCTCAGGTTGCTTAACAAAAGAGGATACAAGAGCACTGCCAAGACATCTTATATGTATTGTCTTATAGGAATGCTTGAGAACATTTCTGACGCCTATGGGAACATGATGAAGGACATATTGCGGAAAGATCTTCCCATGGAGGTCTCAGATGCAGTCCTAGGAGAGTTCGAAGAGATCAACAAGCTATTGAGGACTTTCTACGAGAACTTCTATAGGATGGAGAGCGCAAAGATCCATGAATTGGCTATGAAAGTGCATACTGAGTATGACAATGTGATGGAGCTTATGAAGAAAGCAGATGGCACAGAACAGCACATCCTATATTATCTTAACATGATACGTAATTATATCGGCGAATCTATTGTAGCATCCATGAGCGTCAACCTCTGAGAAGCTCAAAGGTATTCTTCTTCCTCTTCTGGCAGTTCATCATAACCTATTAAGCTTTCATCTTCAGGAAACATTGGACCGAACAACTTCCCAGAGATACGCGATAGCAGACCTTTTGTAGTCATACTTATCACCCCCACCATGATAGTGGACATTTGAAACATCTTAATAGTAATCCATATACTATATATTCCAGAATATACTAATCAAACAAGGAGCTGGTGTCTGCAATCTTAAGCTCATAATCTACCTTCTCACAGACATAATAGAGATTATGGACATTATCCCGCATTATATCGACATAGATGGAATCACCGAATGTGGCAGTACCAATTATGTTTCCTTCATACCTTCTATACAAGGAATTCCGTGCCACCTTCCGTACCTTCTCTTCAGGGTCCTGTTCTGCCATCACAGCAAGCTCTCTTATTATCTTGAATTCCATCTCAGGTATTATGTCCTCCAAGTTTTTCCCTTTGTCCATCTTTATCACCTAGATGTCGAAAAGGCTTGCCTGAAAACCCTCATCTTTCTTCCCGGAGACAGTCCTCCGTGTAGCGTCTGCCTTCTCAAGGCTCCGCATTATCTCCTTGCTTCTCAACACGACCTCCGGAGGAAGCCCTGCCAGCCTAGCAACTTGTATGCCATAGCTCTTGTTGGTGCCGCCCTCGACTATCTTGCGCAAGAAGATTATGTCCTCATCCTTCTCCTTCACCGCGATATTGTAGTTCTTTATCTCTCTGAACTCTTCGCTGAGCTTGTTCAATGCATGGTAATGTGTAGCGAACAATGTCTTGGACTTGATTCTGTTATTGATGTATTCAGCCACAGACCATGCTATAGAGACGCCATCGAATGTGCTTGTCCCTCTTCCTATTTCATCTAGTAGTATGAGGCTCTTTGATGTGGCATTGTTCAGTATGTTCGCGGTCTCGTGCATCTCTACCATGAATGTAGATCTTCCTGACGCAAGATCATCCCTTGCGCCCACACGGCTGAATATCCTGTCACATATCCCTATCTCTGCCCCTGAGGCTGGCACGAATGAGCCCATCTGGGCAAGGAGGACTATTGATGCGATCTGGCGCATATATGTGGATTTCCCCGCCATGTTCGGCCCTGTTATTATCATCATCCGGGTATCGAAGTCTAATGAGACATCGTTAGGGATGAAGCTCTTCTCTATCCGTTCAATGACTGGATGCCGTGAATCTGTTATCTTCAGGTCATACTCGCTGTTCATCTTTGGTCTTATATAGCTATTCTCGTGCGCCACTCTAGCGAGCGAGCACAGGATGTCTATGTACGATATCTTCTGAGCCACCTTCTGGAGATCGCGTATTTTTTCAGCCACCTTATCGATGATCTCATTGAATATCTTGTATTCGAGGGAGTTGATGCGTTCCTCAGAGTTGAGGATGAGCTCTTCTTTCTCCTTGAGCTCTTCTGTAATATATCTCTCAGCGTTCGCAGTGGTCTGTTTCCTTATGTAGCCTTCAGGAACCTTGTCAGAATTCTTCCTGCTCACCTCGATATAGTATCCAAAGACCTTGTTGAAGCCGACCTTGACATTCACACCGAGACGTTCCCTCTCTTCCGCTTCAAGCTTTAGGATCCAGGATTTCCCTGAGTCTATCACCTCGCGGAACTCATCAAGCCGGCTATCAAAGCCCGGCTTTATCATGTTACCTTCTCTCACGTTATTAGGAGGGTCATCACGCATGGAATCCTCAAGAAGCCTCACCACATCACTCGTGTCAGGGAATGATGCGAGCTTATGGAAGAGATGCTCTGCTGGAAGCTCTTGAGAGGCGTCTGCATCCTTGAGAGAAGATGCTATGGAAGGGATGAGCTTGAGCGATTCACGTAATGCTACCATATCTCTTGGATTGGCAGACCTGAGTGATATCCTCGAGATTAGGCGTTCTATGTCGTGCATGCTCGCGAGCTTACCCATGAGCTCGTTCCGAGTGAAAGAATCGCCTTTAAGAATCTCCACAGAGTCATGGCGCTGCTTTATGCTCCCTATGCTCAAGAGTGGCCGTTTTATCCACTGCTTAAGCATCCTCGCACCCATGCTTGTCCGTGTATGGTCGATGACCTCAAGAAGAGTATTACGCCGTGAGCCATCAGAGAGATTCTCAGAGATCTCAAGATTCTTCTGAGTGGCAGAGTCTATGAGCATATAGTCTTCTGGGAAGAATGTCCGTAACCTAGTGATGTTGACAATCTCCATCTTCTGTGTCTCGTTGAGGTATCCGATGAGTGTGCCTGCGGAGATAATGCACAGGTCTTTCTCCTCTATGCCTAGGCCTTTGAGATCTGTGCAACCAAAATGAGAAGTGAGCGCCCTGTAAGACTCACCATAATCGAAAGCTCGCTTATCAGTGTTGATGAATATGCCTGTATTCTTAAGGAAAGACATGACTTCTGGATTCCTATGACTTTCTATGAGATTCTCCTCGACAAGCAGCTCAGATGGCA
The DNA here is from genome assembly GCA_964616085.1 of uncultured Methanosarcinales archaeon. Taxonomy (GTDB): domain Archaea; phylum Nanobdellota; class Nanobdellia; order Woesearchaeales; family CAZJJJ01; genus CAZJJJ01. Next base: position 102 of record CAZTTX010000062.1, on the reverse strand, counting down.
TGAATCGTGATATCTCAGAGATCAGATTTTCTTCCTTCGAGAACTCGGATGTCATGAACTCGCCAGTAGATAGGTCGACAACCGCAATACCAAAGTCTCTCG
>CAZTTX010000061.1:0-4653 GCA_964616085.1 uncultured Methanosarcinales archaeon | reverse complement strand
ATCGCTCTCCGGAGCTTTGCCCTGTGACATTTCCCATGGGCGCGGCCTGGCATCTATGCCGGGTCGTGCCTTTCCCTTTTTAAATGAACTTTTTTTAACGTCGGCATTTATAAATGAAAGTTCATAAAAGAAGTGACCTTGTGTCGCTTCATATTACGCCCAAAGAGGCTAAAAACAAATTCTGACCCAAAAGGAGTATATTATGGGTAAAAGAAATATCAAAACTAAAAGGCATCATGTGAGATATGCCGAAAACATTGACTTTGTTGATGGGATCTTGGAACCTCAGATCTCTTTATCCAGGGATCAACTCATCGCAGAGATTGAATATGTTTACGAGATAGATGATCCTGTGCTGCAGGATATCATCTTGAAGACATTCGATAGTATCATTGACGATGTGAAGTCTGCGATAAGCTACAGTGACATGTCTCAGAAGGAGATTGAGAAAAGGTTCAACAAGGCGCTAAACACTTTTGAGAATAAGATCAAGCCTGAGATCCTTCGCATAAGCCATGGCATACAGCAGACCATGATAAGTGCCAAGCATGGTGGTGCTCTTGAGGAAGGTTTCAAGCCTACAGACGAGTGGAGTGCTGATATCTCTAGGATGTTATCCGGAGATAAGGATTCAGTTTCTTTCATAAGGAATTCAGGTACAAATTTACTTATTTTCACTGTGTTTTTATTTACAATTATTATGATTCCGGTTTATAATCCATACAAAGATTTGTATGAAGATGATGACTTTGATTCTCCATCTGTTGATGAATCTTCTCGTCCGAGTTCCAAAATTGACTCTAGGATGTATATCAATAAGTTCATCGATGATGTGACCGAAGCCTATCAGACCCTATCAAAAAAGATAGAGGATTATAGCCAGATCGAGTCAACTCACACAGAAAGAGAGTTGGCTCAGGTGTAAAAACAAATTCTTATCCTTAAAGGAGGCATATTATGGATAGAAGTATTGTAAAGTCTTCGCGGCATATTACCAGATATGTCGCGAACTTCGATTTTATGGAAGAGGTAATCAAACCTAGAATCTCTTCGTGGCGTGAGGAGCTCAGCGCAGATCTGGATGCCATGGACGAGGTTGATGATGTCATGAGAGAGGCTACCTTGGCAGCTTTTGATAGGTTCATGGATGAGACAAAAGATGAGCTAAGTCATAAAAAAAATGCGCTGGAGAAGAGGTTCGATAAGGCACGACGTGTTTTCGAGAAAAATATCAAGCCAAAGATCCTCAGCATCTGCCTTGGAATTCATGAGTCAAAGTATTCTGCTAAACACGGTGGTGCTCTTGGGAATGGTTTCAAGCCGACAGATAAGTGGCGAAGAGATGTTTCCTGGATGCTCTCACAGCAAAAAAGTAAAACTGAATGGCGCGCCGAGAATCTTAAATACATCATAATGTACACTTTCTCTATATCTGCAGTGGTAACTGTTCTAGGGATTCTAGTTAGCTTAATGGGTTTATTTGTCGGCATGTATGACACTGCTGCCAGATTCTTTTTGATATCTTTACCTTTCTTTGGGACATCTCTGTCAAGTCTTTTCCTGGTTCACTTTCACATTAAAAATCGGTGTTATAGAGAGCATGTTGCTCATTTCATCCATGATTTGAAAAATGCCTATCAAATCAGATAGTGTATGATGAATTCATAAAAGAAGTGACTTGTGTCGCTTCATATTACGCCCACAGAGGCTAAAAACAAATTCTTAACCCTAGAAGGAGGAGGAAAGTTATGGGTAAAAGAACTTCAAAGGTTTCGCGGCATCATGCAAGGTATGTTGCGAACATTGATTTTGTGGAAGAGGTGATCAAACCTCGCATCGCTTCTTGGCGTGAAGGGCTCAACGAAGAGCTGGATGCCATGGACGAGGTTGATGATATCATGCGAGAGGCTACCCTGACAGCTTTCGACAGAGTTATGGATGAGGCTAAAACGGAGGTCAGCCACACATTCATGACGACAAAGGCCATAGAGAAAAAGTTCAGTAAAGCACTGAGTGCTTTCGAGAAGAAGGTCAAGCCGAGGATTCTGGACTTGTGCTTTGCTATCCATGAGTCAAAGCATTCTGCTAAACATGGAAATGCACTAGAAGATGGTTTCAAGCTAACAGATGATTGGCGCTGGGATGTGTTCAGGATGCTCTTGAGGGATGAAAGGGTCAACAAGGACAGGAAATCCAGCATTAACTCAACCATTGATTTATTCGCTGCGATTTTTGGTGGCAGCGCAATGGCAGCCGGTCTCTTTGCGTTCATGGGTGTAATCATCGGTAATAGCGATGCCGCGGGGGCCTTCTCTGTAGGCATGTTGGTTATGCTGCTTATGACTTTCTCATCTACTTGGGCTTCTTTATTCATCATGCTCCGGTTCGATTACGGGAAGCATGTTGCCAAATTCATCGACGATGTGAATGAGGGTTACCGGAAGAAACTGAGAGAGATAGAAAATGCTGAACGCGAAGCGGCGTTGGCCGAAATCCGCAAAAGACGCTCTGATGAATATTCTCGGACTAAGCGTAACCTGGATGATATAAGAGATTCTATGGATCATATCTCATCATCTGTTGATGAGCTTATCCATCACGAGAACTAAAAGGAGGCCAGTATGGCAGAGACTACTAAATCTCTGAGAGATTTCTTAGAGGAGATCAACGGGGCTTTGCTCCACAGGTATTACCTGAATGTCAAGCAGAAAGTCTTGGGTGCTGAGGACGGAATCCATCCGTTCAATGACACTGTCGAGTACTTCTGCACACGCGAGGATGTCAGGGAACGGCTCATCGGTCCAGGTCTTCTTGACGATGACTATCTCCGTAAGATCATACGAAGGCATCTGCTGCAGGCCGTCGAAGGCGATTAAAGGAGGATGTTAATGGCAGGATTCTTAGGGATGCTATTCGGACGACGGAAGGCGAAGGTCATCGAGATTGAGTTCTTGTCTGTGGACGATGATGGGATAAGGTTCCTTGTTGATGGTAAGACTATGGGACCATTCCCACACGACCAGAAGATCGTGTCATTGAAAGGACACGTCTTTGAGATATCGGATGTCACTGAAGATTCTGTGACTATATCGAAGGTACCTGAGGAGGAGGGAGGCCATGGTCGACAGGGAACGAGTCAAGCAGTTGATGCTTGAGATTGCTGAGCGCTTTGGCTTCGATCTGCATGACGATGACGAACTGATGGATCTATGGAAGGTTCTTCTAGATGATCATCCTGATCTGAGCAGTCTGTACTGGGACGAAGTCTTCGGGCTGCGCGATGCCATCGTCAATGAGATCGAGAATATCAAGGAGCTCTGACACTTTTCAGCGGGGCGTGCTCAATAGGGAGCATCCTAATTAGGATGTAGGTTCGAGGCCTACCGCCCCGCATCTCTCCATGCTGAATGGCATGTTATACTTTTCTTAAGGAGGTGATGCCTATGATTGTATGAAAACTATTTCCGTCGCAATTATTCTGAAGGGTTTCGTACCCTAAACACGGCATAGATGTTGCCGTATCATTCTATTGGAGGTCAAATGAATTATAAGAGGTTCAGGAACGAAAGACGGTCTCATGACCTGATGTCTCTAGCCATCGACTTGGGCATGGACCCGAGCAGGGCACGGACTATCATCAAGCGCAAAGATTGTGCTTTCCTGGGGAAGGTAGTCAGGATTGTGGAGAATGACCCGGGAGAGGAAGCAGCATGTAAAGTAATCGAGAATGCCGCCTCTGTTCAGGAAGCCGCCTCTGTACTCGGTTCTTGGGTACTACACTTGACACCGAATATCAATACGTTAAGAGCAGCACTGAAATATTATCTCCAGCACAAAGGGGATACTGAGTGTTGCGTACGTCTCAAGACGGAGGACGGAAGCCATAGTGCAAGTAGAGCAAGACTCTATTGAGCTCTCCTGGAGTAGCGATGTTTTCTAAAGGAGGTGATGTCCCGTTTTAGAGTTATTGAAAATTGTTTTCTCTCTTTTAGTCATTTGTGTGTTTTTCTTATAGAGACATTGGAGGTGAGATGGCAGCTTTGGAATTCAGCAAGGTCTTTGTATCGGATGGGGATTCATGGTGTATACCGGATATCCCTGCGAAGATGGTATATCATGGCGAATCTCTCGTCAGAGGTAAACCTAGGCACGTCTTCACTGTTGTGAGGGGGGTTGGAGCGCAAGAGTGCTCACGCACATTAGCCCTGATACCTTATCAGACATTCGAAGTGGGTGACGCGGCTTTCAAGTTCATGCCAGGTTCTGAAGGGGTTTTCCTAGAACGGAAAATCTTCTGAGGGGATTGTTGTAGCAATCCTGGCAGTCCATGAAACAAGAAGCAGGGCGTAGCTCAATTATAGAGCGCTCCACTGAGAGGCGGAGGTTTGAATCCTTCCGTCCTGCTTCATTAATATATATGATCATGGCTCGTAATTGTCCGTTGGGCAAGTCGGGCAGGTCGATGTTAGGAGGTGTATCATTATGAGGAAAGGATGGGGACTCTTTGATGAGATCTTCCACCATGTGCTGGTCGCTCTTTTCTTCCTTGTATCCTACTCGGTAATGTTTTACAATAGGTTGGTCCGTTGCCTTACTCGGAGGGAGAGCACACGCAAAAGGTTTCTCATGCGATTCCCTGCGCCATGAACGTAT
>CAZTTX010000060.1:0-4684 GCA_964616085.1 uncultured Methanosarcinales archaeon | reverse complement strand
ACATTGTCACCCTTCAACGAAGCGACGGGCACGAAAGTGACCTTGTCAGCCTTGTATCCGACGCTCTGGATGAGCTTTGTGACCTGTTCCTTGACCTGGTTGAACTTCTCTTCCTTGTAGTCTACACCAGAGATGTCCATCTTGTTCACAGAGACGATCAGCTGGTCTACACCGAGTGTCTTACATAGGAAGACGTGCTCCTTGGTCTGTGCGTTGACACCATCATTGGCCGCTACAGTAAGGACAGCAGCATCAGCCTGTGAAGCTCCTGTGATCATGTTCTTGATGAAGTCCTTGTGTCCTGGCGCATCGATTATCGTGAAGTAGTACTTCTCTGACTCGAATTTCTGATGCGCAAGATCGATTGTGACTCCTCTCTCCTGCTCTTCCTTGAGGCCATCCATTACGAAGGCGAACTCGAATCCGCCCTTACCGAGCTGTTCAGCCTTGTCCTTCAGTTTCCTCATCTTCTGTTCTTCAATGTTGCCGGAATCGAAAAGCAACCTACCTACGGTAGTTGATTTTCCATGGTCTACATGTCCAACGAACACGAGATTCAAATGTTCCTTCTCTGCCATAAAAACAACCTCCTTTGCGATTATAATCAATCGTTAATTATTGTCCTTCCACCACCGGTTTCCTGCAGTCCCCTGCACGCGCCCAATGCAAGATAGGGCACGCTAAACCACAGCACTACAAACTGCACCTTCTTTAAAAGGTTTTCGGAAGGCCTTAGGGCCTTACTGGTTCTCTGAAAGGCCTTTCCTGCTCCTGATCTGCTCTCTTATCTTCTGCTGTAGCTCATCAGGTAGTCTCTCGAAAGTCTGGTTTATGAGGAAAAAGCTTCCCCTTCCGCCACTTGCAGATCTTAGCTCAGAGGTGAGCCCGAACATCTCAGCAACAGGCAGCTTACCCTTTACTGCAATGTGGTCGCCTTCTTGTTTCATGTCGAGGAGCTGTCCTCTCTTGTTCGAGATGAGCTTGGAGATTTCTCCCATGTATGCTTCTGGTGCCTCGAAAAGGAGCTCCTGTACTGGCTCGAAGAAGACAGGCTTGGCCATCATGATAGCGTCCCTGATACCTTCTCTGACAGCAGGATATAGCTGTGCAGGACCTCTGTGTATCGCGTCTTCGTGCAGCTTACAGTCTGTCAGGGTGACCTTGACATTGAAGGCTGGCTCTCCTGCCAATGGTGCTTTGCCCATGACATCCTCGAACATGTCGTTGACCATCTCTTGTATTTCGCCTATATGGACTATACCTCTAGTTCCGTCCACAAGGATGCAGCCATTATAGATGTCCCTTACCTTCTTGACCTCATTGCTGTCCATGCCGCACTCCTGCAGCTTCTCCCAGAGGTGGTTGTCTTTCTTCTTGACCCTCATCTCTGGAATCTCTTTGTTGGTGATGGCCTTAGTGAGATCCTCAGGCAATGGCTCTACACGGAAATAAAGCTTGTTATGCTTGTTAGGGGACTTTCCTTCAGCGTCCTCAGGACTTGGTTTTGTCACAGTCTCCCTATAGACGACGATAGGTGGACTTGATTTGACAGCGACACCCTTCTCAGAGGTAATCCTGTTCTCTATGACCTCGAGGTGCAGCTCGCCCATACCGGACATGAGATGCTCTCCTGTCTCTTCGTCTATATTGATGGTTATCGTAGGATCCTCTTTCGAGACCTGACGCAGGACCTCTACCAGCTTAGGTAGGTCTGCAGGCTTTGTAGCCTCTACTGCCTTTGTGACAACAGGGTCGAAGATGTGCGATATCTTCTCGAACGGAGTCTTCGGCTCATCCGTCACAGTCTCTCCTGGGTATGCACCCTTCAGTCCTACAAGGCCTATGATATTTCCTGCAGGGATGCCGTCAACAAGCTCTCTCTTAGCACCGTTATATATGGAAACCTGCTGTATCCTGGCATTGTCTTTCGCATTGTTCAGGTAGACATCCTGACCGCGCTTTGCAGTGCCCGAGAAGAGCCTTCCTGCGGTGACCTCGCCTGCGTTAGGGTCAACAACGACTTTTGTCGCTACAAAATAAAGAGGCCCATTGGCATCACCCACCATAAGCGACTTACCATCAGGAGACTCTAGGTCGCCCTGTGACCAGAGCTTAGGTATCCTGTACTCCTGAGCCTTCTTCGGGTTAGGATGATGTCTTATTACAGCGTTCAACAACACAGTAGAGAGTGGGCAGGTCTTCCTCAGTCCGCTATGGTCACCAGACTCATAAGCATCGATGATATGCTTGAATGTGATGTTGTTCTTCTGCATGTACGGTATAGAGAGCGCCCAATTATGGAACCCTGAACCGAAGCATACGCTTCCGTCTTGGACGTTGATCTTCCACTTCTCTCTGTATTCCTTTGGTGCAGCACCAGCGATGAAAGCGTTCACATTGTTTATGATCTCGACGAACTTCTGCTGCATTGCTTCGGGAGTCAGCTTGAGCTCCTTGATCAGCCGGTCAACCTTATTGATGAATAGTACGGGCTTCACGAGCTCTCTCAGTGCCTGCTTCAGAACTGTCTCTGTCTGAGGCATCATGCCTTCCACAGCATCCACGAGGACGACCGCTCCATCTACAGCGCGCATAGCCCTAGTGACATCTCCACCGAAATCGACGTGTCCTGGCGTATCAATCAGATTGATGAGGAACTCTCCGCCTTCGGAAGGCAGATCATGCACCATCGATACGGCTGCAGAGTCTATTGTGATACCTCTTGCCTGCTCATCCTCATGGAAGTCCAGCTGCCTGGCCTTTCCGGATAGCTCGTCGGACATCATGCCCGCTCCTGCAAGAAGATTGTCGGATAGCGTTGTCTTTCCGTGGTCTATATGTGCGCAAATAGCAATATTTCGGATATATTCAGGATTCTTGGCGATCCTGATCACCTTGTCGGTCATCTTTTCTCCCATAATCAATTCACCTTATAGTATAATTCTCCCTATAATCATTCCAATGTGTGTATGTTGTGGACATTCCTGTACTTGTGGATCTCCTCTTCAGAGAACCATAGCGATACTTCCCTGGCGGCATCGTCCTTGTCGGCCGAGGCATGCACTACATTCTTTATGCCTATGCCCTTATCGTCTGCATAGCCATAGCTCACATGTGATAGGTCTCCCCTTATAGTTCCGGGCGCCGCAGACTTTGGCTCTGTCGCGCCAGTCATCTTCCTTACTAATGATATCGCTTCTACACCTTCAAGCACCATAGCCACAACAGGACCCATGGTTATCATCTTCTCGAGACCTGAATAGAACGGTTTCTCAACGTGTTCTGCGTAATGCTCTTTCGAGAACTCCTTGTCCACATGGACCATCTTCATGGCCACAATCTTGAGCCCAACCTTCTCGAATCTCTGTAGTATCTCTCCTACTAGGGCTCTCTGGACACCGTCGGGTTTGATAAGCACTAAAGTCTTCTCTATCATAAGCACACCTCTCGTATGTGATGGCTGCATCCTCTATTAAGGGAGACATGCCATATCATTTCTTCTTTTGAGCGCTCTTCTTTGTCTTGGCACTTGGCTTGCTCTCTGTCTTGGAGCTTTCCTTCTCAGCCTCTTCCTCATGCTTCAGGGCAGCCATCCTGGCCTTCTTTGCTTCCCTGCTCTCTTCGGTCCACCTAGTCTTGTTGGCTTTCCTCTTGAGCTTCAGCATGTTCTTCTGGGCTTTCGAGGAGGAGAACCATAGTATGGTCCCATCCTTCTTGACATACATCTTGCCAGTACCTTGAGCGATCTCCTTTCCGCTGAATGAACATCTCATCTTGACGACCTCTTACAAAAACTATCACTGCTCCATAAGACGAGCAAAGCTCATCTCCTACCTTGGCTGAGACCTCTTGCCTCTACCTCAGTCTCTCGCAGCATCAGTATATCTCCAATCCTTACAGGGCCCCTGACATTCCTTCTTATAATCTTGTTCGAGTCTCTGCCAGAGAGGATCTTGCACCTTACTTGGGTGACGTCTCCTCTTGTCCCTGTCCTGCCCAGTATCTCTTCGACTCTTGCCGAATCCGCATTGGAGAAGTTTACTCCACTGGTCTCCTGGGCTGCTCCTTTCTTGTTGTCTCTCTTCTCTGCCATATGATCACCATCTGTGTCTTGTGGGAAGGCCACCCCTTAATAAATCATTTGCTGGGCCTTGTTCCCTTATTCATCCTTCTCTGTCTCGAGCTCCTTGAGCACATCCTTTGCCTGCCCTTCTTGGACGACAGCAATAGCCACTGTGGACACGGATAGCCCTGCTGCTGCTCCTAGCTCTTCCTTAGAGCTCACATTGAAGCATAGCGTACCTTTCTCTTTGGCAAGGAGAGGCAGATGCATAGTGATCTCTTTAGGATTAGCATCATCAGCAACCACCACAAGCTTGGCAGAGCCTCTCTCGATCGCTTTGGTGACCTCATTGGTACCCTTCTTTATCTTCCCTGAAGCTTTAGCAAGCTCGATAGCTTCGAATATCTTCTCTTGATCAACCATATCAATCCCTCGCTTCTCTGGACAGCATCTTTATCTTCGTGCTGTCTCTTCCAGTATACTTCCTGCTCTTATGATGCAGTACACCAAGCATGGTTTTGAGAGAAACACAACCTCTCTCGGACCTTGCCAGGTCGTCATCAGTCACAGGTTCTTCTCGGATGAATTATGTCTGATTTATAAAAGTTTCCAATTGCTCTT
>CAZTTX010000059.1:0-4824 GCA_964616085.1 uncultured Methanosarcinales archaeon | reverse complement strand
CGGGTTTGTCCCAAATGGAGTTTTTTTGTATACTGACCTACTGGCTTACCCGCAGCACAATTTAAGCAGAGCTTAAATGTGCACAGAAAATGTTTCATTTTCTTGTGGGACAACCCCAGCCAGTCAGCAGTCAAGCGGGATTAGATAATCCCGCACCAGCCGACTGCTACGGCCAGTATACATATCTCTACCTTTTGGGACAAACCCGAATCACCCAAAACTTAATAAAGCAAAAAGCCTGGATTTGAGATATATAGAGTGTGTGCTATGCCTAAGGATAAAGCCGAAAGAAAATTAGCGAAGGAAGTCGAGAAGAAACTGCAGAAAGAGCTCGGCAGTGTCAGCGACAATTTCGGGAACACTGTAGGTGACTCGGGGCTGGGGATAGAGCTGTCCAGCGAAGAGTATGACCAGTTCAAGGAGGCCAACCTTCCTAAAAAATACAGCCAATATGAGCGATTCTGCAAATTCTCAGAAGGCTTCATGAAACCTTCGCCTGATAAGGAGATTGCACCTAAACTTGAAGAGAGCATAAACACTTGTCATCTTAATGTCACCCCGGAGAGCGCCACTTCAGCAGTCTATATAGGATCAATAGGAATATTTTTCGGAATTCTTGCAATAGGAGTTGTAATCTTCGCTATGCTCACAGTGCACCCTAACACTACACCTGAAGAGGCTCTAGAGTTCTTGCTATTCAGCATGATGATGGGACTGCTTGTTGCAATGATGGGATTCTTCCAGCTCAGGAACATGCCCATAAACATGGCCAACCAATGGCGTATGAAGGCAAGCAACAGTATGATCATATGCGTGTTCTATGTGGTGACTTTCATGAGGCACACCTCAAACCTGGAGAATGGAATCAGGTTCGCCGCAGAACATGTGGCCTTTCCTCTGTCGCTCGACCTAAAAAGGATAGTCTGGGATGTAGAGACTGAGAAGTATGACTCAATATCAGAATCATTAGATGAATACCTGAAAGGCTGGAAACAGTACGCACCAGAATTTGTGGAATCCATGAACCTTATCCAATCCTCACTTCTTCAAGGTACAGAAGAAAGGAGATTACAGACCTTGGATAAGTCATTGTCTAACATACTTGAACAGACATACGAGAAAATGCTCCATTATGCTCATGGGCTACAGGGACCTCTGAGCAATCTGAACATGCTCGGAGTCATACTTCCTGTGCTTGGCATGGTAATATTGCCTCTGGTAGTAAGCATGATGGAAGTACAATGGTATTTTCTCTTCGGACTTTACAATATCATACTATTCCTTGCAGTATTCAATCTGGGCAACAAGATCATGAACACGAGACCTAATGGTTATGGTGACACCAGTGAAGGGGAAGGGATGGCAAAAGATAGCACAAAAGAGATTGACTTAGGATTCACCAAGATCGTACTGAGCCCTTCCATGTTTGCAGTGATGGTATCTTTGGTCTTCCTTCTTGTAGCGTTCAGTCCTATGCTAATAAATAACCTTTATGCTGGCGGTGCAGACGGATTTGATACAGCTTTTGAAAATGCAATTATGCCCACTGCCGAAAGGAGCGGATTCGGTAATCTCGCAGAAGGGTTAAAACCTTTAGACTATAGAGATAATGTTCCTAATAGGACAGGACCTTTCGGTTTCATGGCCACATTAGCAAGCTTCGGCTTCACTTTGGCTGCAGGAATAGGTCTGGCAACATACTACAAATTGAAATCATCGGACACAATCAAGATAAAAGAGAAGACAAAAGAACTTGAGAATGAATTCGCAGGCTCACTTTTCCAGCTTGGGAATAGGCTTGAGGACGGACTTCCTGTCGAGATTGCTTTGGGAAAAGTTGCTGAAGCATTGGAAGGCAGCACCTCAGGAGATTTCTTCCAGCACGCCTCCGATAATGTAAGGAGATTAGGCATGAATGTTGATGATGCAATCTTCAATGAGCAGAATGGAGCCATCAAGGCATATCCCTCATCACTCATAGCAAGTACGATGAAGGTCCTTATAGAGTCCGCCCAGAAAGGCCCTAAGATTGCTGCACAGGCCATGGTAAATGTATCTAACTACATAAAAGAGATACATAAGGTTGACGAAAGACTCAGAGATCTCATGAGTGAGACTATGGCTTCTATGAAGTCACAGATAAAGATGCTTACGCCACTCATCTCATCCATAGTTGTGGGGATAACAGCACTCATCATAGACATACTTGGGACAATCTCAGCACAGGCCGATGAGATGGCTGACGGTGGAGATGTGGGCGCCGCAGCGATGTTCGGAGAAGGTATTCCAACATACTATTTCCAGATTGTAGTAGGAATATATGTAGTCCAGATAGTCTTCCTCCTTACTAAGATAGTGAACGGTATCGAGAACGGCTCAGACAAGCTCACTGAGGAATATCAGATGGGCATCAATCTAACCAAGGCAACCTTGATGTATACATTCGTATCGACCCTAGCTATCGTCGGTTTCACGCTATTGGCGCGTATGATTATGGATTGAGGTACAAACTCATCCCAAGAAATTCCTGATATCAGCAGGGCTGCGGCCCTTGTGAAGTATCTCAAAAATTTTCCACAGTATAGGATATTTGCTCTTATCCTGAGCCAACATCTTCGCTATGGCAGCGATGGTCCAATAGCCTTCCGTAGTGAGACCCTTAGATGACATGTATTCCAGAGCATGAGCAGGATCCTTTCCTTTACCAATTAGATTACCCAATCTACGATTGCGTGTCTCGCCTGTTGTACTCATGATATAATCACCAAAGAAAGCTGTCGTCGGAGCACTCCTATTGACCTTAGTGTCTGCGTTTTGTGCAGCGAATGACTCAAGTTCTTCTAATGCAGCAGCGATGAAAGTAGAACGCACCGAATATGAAAGGCCTATGCCTTCAAGGATGCCTGCACCTATAGCAATCACATTCTTAAGAGCAGAAAGCGTCTCACTATACCTCACATCGCTTCTCTCAGAGATTGCCAAAGTGTCAGATTCCAGCAGTCCTCTGAGCCTTTTCCGTAATGTCCTATTGGAAGAGACTATGTCAGCACAGAATGTCCCTTTGCCCTCGACAAATTCTGAAGCAATCATACCGCCCGAGAGGAACGCATATCTACCAGATAAATTGTGACCCAAATCCTTTGAGATCATATCCGGCACAAGCTTTCCGGTAGGGTGTTCTATCCCTTTCGAGCAGTTCATGATATATGCACTTTTAGGCACTTTCACAGATATTCCTCGGATAAACTCTCTCATCTTCTGGACAGGAATGCAGAGTATGATAAGTTCGGTGTCATCAAGAAGCTCTTCTTCGGAATGGCAGATTTTGACATTACTTCCAAGAGTGTGCTTTCTGAGAAGATACTTATGCTTTCTTTTTCTTTCAAGGTAGGACAATAGCTCTTCATCCGCATCATATACAAATATGCGGCTGGAATGATTAGCGTTTGCTGACAATCTGTTTGAGATATGATGACACATCGCAAATCCGAAAGCTCCGAACCCCACAATAGATATTTTGTTGAACATACAATGTATCCCATATCATCTGATTTAAATTTTTCTTTGTTGGGGCTCTTTCAGGAAAAATATACTGTTGGGGAGTGGAAAGGTTTTATTAAAGCTCAGAAGATGTAGAGAACACATGACAAGACAGATGCTCCAATCGCTGATATACGATATGAACAACTGCAACGCCACGATATTCAGATGCTTGAAGGGTAAGAGTGGCCGTAATGACACCATACCCATGGAAGACATCATCAGAGAAAATATAGATCGGTTTGAGAGGAACCTTCTTGAAGTGTCAAGATTCATCGCCATTAATCGCAACACGCGTGAATGGCTTTTGGGCAAGGTATCTTCTCTCAAGGGTTCTTATCCGTTGTGCCCATCTGAGATGGAGGAGCAAGAAGAGGATTTCACAAGAATCGTGGCATTTCTCAAAGAGCATTCAAAGGAATACTCCAAGGAATAACTTCTTGGTCAACTATAAACACTAAAACGGTCGGCCTCACACATTATCACCATGATGATGTCAGGGTCTCTCCGTTGCGCGTTCCTCAGTGTGTTGATATCTGCTTCTGACGCAATACAGCGTTTGTACGGATGCGTATGGAACAGGAGTATAGTATCATCATCACAAGGAGCATGACGCACATGAGTAAATGACTGCTCATAAATCTCTGGCTTGTAGGCATCAGTCAGGATATAATTATCGTTATGTCTCTCTCCATGGATGCAGAGAGTGGTCTCAACGTCAGGATTGTCATGCCATGCCCTGAATGCTCTCTCTAATGTGTCACCTTCGAATATCAGCTCTAGCCCTTGGGTACTGAGCACATTTCCCGTAGGGACATCGGATCTGAGCTGACCGAATATGACGCTACGTAAGGGCGAGCCTATGGCAAAAAAAGACACAATCAAGACAATCATCAGGATCGATAAAATTATTATGATAGGCCGCTTCAGTCTACTGGAAGGTTCATCACCATCATCAATAGATTTCTTCAATTCCTCAAGATCATCATAGATGTCCATCACAAAGAAGTGTGTAAGAGCATAAATAAGATTATCGGTGTTTCACGAGAAAAGATGGAAAGAAAAATGGGACGGAAGGGAACAGATTTTTTATAAAAAAATCTGGTAAAAAAACAATCTTTCCCGCAGCTACAACTAAATGAGAAAAATGGGACGGAAGGGAACAGATTTTTTATAAAAAAATCTGGTAAAAAAACAATCTTTCCCGCAGCTACAACTAAATGAGAAAAATGGGACGGATGGGATTTGAACCCACGACATCTACGTCTTCAGCGTAGCGCTCTC
>CAZTTX010000058.1:0-5172 GCA_964616085.1 uncultured Methanosarcinales archaeon | reverse complement strand
GTGGAGTTCGAGCGAAGAGCACATTCCATGGCAGAACAGGGGGCGACCATAGAAGAGCTCAATGAAGAGTATCTCAAGAACCTGAAGGAACAGTTTGATGGTGTCATGACCATCCCGGAATATTTCAAACATGAGTGGAAGTATGTCCCGCACATATACCATACGCCTTTCTATTGCTATGCGTATTCTTTCGGCAATCTTCTTGTCCTCTCGCTCATGAAGAGATATGATGAAGAAGGGGAAGGCTTCGTACCGAAATTCCTCAAGATATTGGAGTACGGAGGTAGCGCGTCACCTGTACGCATACTGGATGAAGCAGGTATTGACATAACGCAGGAGAGTTTCTGGGATGGGGGCTTCCAGCTGATACGTGATGAACTTGAATTGCTACGAAAGCTCCTCTGACGGGTTTATTCTCTCAGAATGGAGTTATACTACCTAATATTTCAGTTAACAATATAAATCAGATATCTCAACGGAGAATATGCTCTCTGAATATTTTGTGATGGCGCTGAATAACCTATCCCGCCGTAGGCTGAGAAGCTGGCTGACTCTCTTAGGTATATTCATAGGCATAGCCACCATCGTGACTTTGATCTCGCTGGGCGATGGGCTTCAGGATGCAGTTCTTTCACAGTTTGATGTCTTAGGTCCAGATGTGATTTTCGTGAGCGCAAGCGTCGGTTTCGGGCAGACCACAGAGCCTTTCGGCATGCGCGATGTGAGGATAATCAACAGGATAAGCGGTGTGGACATAGTGGCCCCTACCATGTTCACATCCTCGATCGTCACCTTCCAAGGCCATGCTAGGCCTGTTAGCGTACGGAGTGTGCCTGAGGGGGATATGAGGAATGATTATTTCAGAATCTTCCCGATGGATATGATGAGAGGTAGGCAATTCACTCTTAGTGATAGGACTGGAGCGATAGTCGGATACAATGTGGCCCACTCTAATAATTACAGGAGAGATATGCGTGTCGGTGACAGATTCGTGCTGGGAGATACTGATATCGTGGTCATAGGTGTTGCTGAACGAAAAGGAAATTTTGAAGATGACAGTACGGTGTGGGTGCCCGAGAATCTCTATAACGATCTGTTCTCGGTGGAAGGCGTCGATATATATGATGGCATAGGTGTCAGGGCAAGGAATGCTGACATCGTGGCAGAGGTGGCTGAAGATATCGAGAATGACTTACTACGCGCACGTGGGCTTGATCCTATCGAGCAAAATTTCCAGGTGCAGACAGCAGAAGACATCGCTGACCAGGTGGGCGCTTCCCTCTTCGGTGTCCAGCTGTTCTTCTATATAATCGCCAGTATATCTATCGTGGTAGGAGGCATAGGGATTGCGAATACGATGTATACGTCTGTCCTCGAACGCACCCGTGAGATAGGCATAATGAAAGCTATCGGTGCACGAAACAGCACAATATTCACGCTCTTCTTCATGGAGTCCGGCCTATTAGGCATGGTTGGAGGAGTCGTGGGTGTGTTGCTGGGAATCGGTGCAGGCATAATCGCTGACTCTCTCAGTGGGCTGCTGACCCCTCAATTCAGCCCGGAGCTCATACTCGGGTCTATGCTCTTCGCTTTCCTGATGGGATCCGCATCAGGCATAGTGCCTGCATACAGGGCATCAAAGCTTCATCCGGTAGATGCACTTACACAAACTAAATGATTGTAGGTAATGTTCATGAACGACATACTGAAATACGTACTCAACAACATGAGCCAGAGGAAGATGAGGAGTTTTCTGACTTCCTTATCGATACTTGTGGGCATAATGGCTATCTTTGCATTGGTCAGCTTCGGTGCTGGCCTCTCTGGCTATCTCCAGGAAGTCTTCGAGGATATGGGTACAGATAAGATGATTGTCCAGGCTAGAACTTTCGGTCCTCCTGGCTCAGGCTCAGTAAGCTTCACTGAGGAGGACGTGCGCTTCATCAGCCGTCAACAAGGTGTAGATGTGGCAACAGGGATAGCCATCGCTTTCACAGAAGTCAGGTCCCCCTCGGAAAGAAGACCTGCTCAGGCGATGGTGTTGGGCGTCGAGACAGAAGGAAGAGAGACGCAACTGGTCAAGGACCTGATGACTGTAGATGTGGTGGAAGGACGTTGGTTCAGGCGTGGTGAAGAAGGTGCTGCAGTTCTTGGCAACAATTATATGAGGGAGAATAGGATTTTCGAGCGTCCACTCTCAGTAGGCGATCGTATACAGATACGCGGTCAAGAGATCAGGATTATAGGTATACTTGATTCCATAGGAAACCCCGAAGATGATAGCATGGTACTCTTAGGAGACAAGTATTTCGGACAGGTCTTCGGAAGCATTGACAAGTATGACTGGATATATGTACAGGCCCAACCGAACGTAGATATGTCAAGAGTGGAAGATAATCTCGAGAGGAATCTCCGTCGTCATCTGGATGAGGATGAAGGTGAAGAGTCTTTCACGATACTGGTCTTTGAGGATATCATGGAAGCCTCAGAAAACATCTTGGACATGATAATTAGGCTAGTCGTGGCCATCGCACTAATCTCTGTCGTGGTAGCAGCCATAAACATAACTAACACAATGTACACATCCGTCCTGGAAAGGACACGCGAGATAGGCATCATGAAGGCGATTGGTGCAAAGAACAGGACGATACGTAACATCTTCTTGCTGGAAGCATCCATGCTAGGCTTCTTCGGTGGGCTTGTTGGTATAGGGTTAGGCTATGGCATCGCCAGTCTTGGAGGGATAATAGCAGAAGAGGCAGGCTTCGGTGCTTTACAACCTGTATTCCCAATATGGCTCATCGCTGGCTGTCTTGCTTTCGCAACCGGAGTTGGTGCATCTGCTGGACTCATACCTGCGGTGCAGGCATCAAGACATGAGGCTGCTGACTCTCTTAGGGATGAGTAGATTTGAAGTGGCTTTAATGGCCTAGCATAAATGTTAAATATGATGGGGCGATTACGCGCATCATGGCTGACACAAATACATCTGTTGCGGGCTGCACGCTCGAGTCGTACGTATGCAATGCTTCTGGTCCTAGATCTGAGGCATGGGAGGACCTTCATGCTTTGGGGCAGTCTGGTTCTGCGGCAATAATAATGAAATCCGCGACGCCCTATGAGCGACCGGGCAATATCGAACCAAGGTGCTTCTATGGTGATGGTGTTGCCGTCCAGAGCATGGGGTTGCCGAACAAGGGCATAGATTTCTATGCAAGGATGTCGCATGAACTGAAGCATATCTATGACAAGCCGATAATAGCGAGTATCGCAGGCATATCAATGGATGATTATCTCTACATGCTCGAGAAGCTCGAGGGAAGTTTGGTTGATCTCGTAGAGATGAACGCGAGCTGTCCTAACATAGAAGGAAAGAGACAATTGGGCTATGATCCTGATGGGCTCTCAAGATTGCTCAGTAGCACTAAAGATTCAAAACTACCTCTTGGTCTGAAGCTACCTCCTTATCATGAGCAACAACTTGCAGAGGATGTGGTGCAAGCGGCAGCAGAGAGCGGTGCATCTTTCTTGAGCACATCCAATTCTGCAGGGGCAAGCCTTGTGATAGATGCTGATACTCAGAGCACTGTATTGGCGCCCAACAATGGTCTTGGTGGGCTTTCAGGACGCTGCATGAAACCTATCGGCCTTGGGAATGTATGGATGCTGTACAATGCAGTATCGTCCTCTGGGCATGATATCTCGATAATGGGTGTCGGCGGTATATCATCAGGCAAGGATGCTTTCGAGTACCTGTTGGCCGGAGCTGATGCCGTCCAGATAGGTGTGCAGTACGAGACCGAAGGCAGAGGCTCATTCTCGCGCATAGATTCTGAGCTCTCAGATATCTTGGATGAGAAAGGTTATGGTTCTGTGGCTGATGCCAAGGGCAACCTTAGGCTCCCGTGATGTTTCTTTTGCTCATCCGAGACCACTGACCTGGATGGCCATGGCCAGCAGGAAGATGCTGACGAAAAATCCTGTGAGGCCTTTATGGACCACCACCCTATATTCTGGTATTCTGACACCCCAGTATTTCGCCTTATGTATCTTCATGAGCACCAGTATGACCATAGTGCCTCCTGCGATGACTCCACCGAACGATAGGACGCTTATGAAGTCTAGGATGCCCATCAACGTGAGACCCGCATAGGCTGCGATAGGGATTATCGAGCCTGCAAGCCAGGCCATCTTGTCGGACATACCCATGTCAAGCCGATAGCTATCTACCAGCGCAGTCCCCATCGCAAGGTATGATGTGAACATCGCTATCATCCCCACGAGTATGAAGATGTTCCCGAGCGCGAATGTCGAGATCTGGGGCGTCTCTGCACCCATGAAACCCACAATGACGAAAGAGAACGCCATATAGAAGAGTATGGGTATTGTGGTGCCGATTATTATAGTCCTCCTCAGGAGGTGTTCTGATCCTTTGAGTACCATCCTGACCTCTGGCAAGGAATAGAACTCGATTAGCGAGAATAGAATGACGCCGATGGGCAGGAATATATAGCTAGGGTTGAAGGTCATCAGGTTGACAAGCTGCACATCACCTATGTACATGGCGACTGTGAAGAAGAACAGGCCTAATATGGCCGCGACTCCTAGCCTCTCGAATACCTTCAATGACTTGAGCCCTCCGTATAGCACTCCTGCCATGATGAGACCGAATATCACTCCAAAGATAAGGCCTTGCTCGGTGGTGCCGAAGAAAAGCACGCTCACACTCTCTCCCACACCTATCATGTATGAGAGAAGAGCGCTATACACAGAGAATACCACAGCAGCCCTCATGACATATGAGAACTTCTTCCCTAGGTATTTTTCCGTGTACCCCACAAGATGATTGTCCTTATCGGTCCTAAGGATGATCTCTCCGAAGTAGAGGTTCAGTGTCAGTATTATGCTCCCGAAGAAAAGGAGGTAAAGCACTGTCGGTATGAACCCGAGCTGTGCTGCGATATATGGTATTCCGAGGAAGCCTGAACCGATGCACGTCCCTACTATTATGCAGACGGCCACAACAAGCTTCTTGTTATCCTCATTCATATCCCTTTCTGGGCAGAGGTCCTATATAAATCTATATGCTATTGTGTATTTTAGTATGGGGATTCGTATATTAAAAATGGAAAAATAAACAAATGGATATCTCAGAATAGCATACTTCCCAAT
>CAZTTX010000057.1:0-5202 GCA_964616085.1 uncultured Methanosarcinales archaeon | reverse complement strand
TCTCACCTTCAGATACAGAGATTATGAAGACCTTGTTGTTGGAGACATAGTATATGTAATCGCCATCGGTCTTGACGATGTCAGCCTCATCCACCCCAGGCACCTGGATGTTGGTCTCGCTGTAACCAGAACCATCATCAGCTATAGGCGCCCCCTCAGATGCATCGGGGACAGAGGCATCGGGAGCATCCTGGACAGCACGGGTAGCACCACTGTCTTCTGCCGCAACCATCTCTACACCTGTCCTCAACATATCATTTCCCGTATCACCAGAAGCACGGGAAAGCAGAGAGTTTATCTCCTCCTCAGATGAGAACCTCTGCAAACCGCCATCCACCGCCAAGCGGTCTTCCTGGGTAAGACCATCACAGCCTGCAAGAAAGAAAGATATTGTCATTATAGCAATGAGCCCGATTATCTTCAGGTCTCTATTTTTGTCGAAAATAACTCCTATGATTCCTTTATTGTGTTTCCGCATCAAGATCGCCTCCCTATATTCCACACGCAATGGGTCTGGAAAGTCTGAAAAAATATGTTTGATACATATAGTGATAGACCCAATTTTCTCCTTTATAAATCAACCGGGTTGGTTAGGTCATCGCCGCAGAAAACATTATAAATCCTCGCAACTGAATCTATGATAGATGCTCACAGGAAATGTCGTCACAAGTTCGCTCGAAGAAGGGTCAAATGGCCAAGGTATTTTCGGCTTCCTTCCGGAAGGCATAGCGAATGTTCTCAATGAGATTGACTCTACAATGAGCGAGATTCTTGCCGAGAACCTAGCAGAAAATCCTCTGACATCTATACTTATCAATAACCCGATGCTCATCCTCATCATCTTTTTTGTGGTGACTGTATCTATATCTCTCTTCATAAATTTCGTCCAGGACGTCTGGAAGATGCCCATAGCAGTGATTCTTGATGTGCTTGTGCTGACCCAGATCCCTAACATCACATTCTTATCGTTCATTGCTGGCATTGGAGGATTCCTTTTCTTCCTCGTACTTTTCTCAGACCTTGAGAAGCTAAGATGGGTTTTCGGATTACTATGTCTGCTCAATGCAATCCTTCCATTGAGCATGTTCTCCATGGTTCCGCTCACAACCACTTTCGGGCTTGTGGCAGCCTTCATGACACGCTGACCGAAGGCCTACAGAAAATTTTATTAACCAGAAGACACCATAGCACGATGGGTGGTATAGTGGTTGGTGATCATTTCATCGAGCTATGGAGAGTCATAAGCATCGAGAACTCAAAGATAAAAGCGTTCCCTTTCTTCTTCTGGGTCTTCTTCCCAGTGCTCTTGTTCGCATCTGCAGCAAACATTACTGATGTCAGGCTTTTGGCTGGCACAATTGCATGGGCGGGCCTAGCATACATCTGCGGCTCGTTGGTCGTCGCTACCGGAACCAAAAGGATTTATAGTAAAAGCGCATGATAACCAAGAAGGATGATTGCGAATCTCAAAAGGGTCTCCCTGACAATATGTTGTATGTTCTTACTGCTCATCTCGCTGCAGCCTTGCTTGGCATTCATCTTCGATGATGAATTCGTTGAAAGAGAGAGTGGTGGGCAAGACACGATAAGAATCAGAGAAGAGTTCACCCAGGAAGAGATGGAGAGGATGGCCATAGACCCTGAAGATGATCTTCTCCTGTCCGAGATAAAAGATGTATTCATAGTGATGGCGCTGTCCTTCTTTGGAGTAATCATAATATCCTTGGTAGCAGCGTTGAAATCAGTCAGCCCTACAGCACTCATCGTTGGAGTCGGCTTGGCCATGGTCTTTTCGCTTCTTGTAGGCGGATTCTATGCTATCGAATCTACCATGCTGTTCGAGATCTTAGGTGATAGGGACGGAGAATTCTGGGAAGGGGTGAGTGCTGACTCATTCAACCTCAGCAATGTTGCTGATCTGGGAGAGCCCAGCAGGATTGCTTCCAGTGGAGGACATATAGTGAACATGCTCAATCTTAGAGCTCATGTGGGCGACGACATGATAAGCAATGCATCTCTGTACAGATGGGAGACAGATGATTACACGCGGGATGTTTTCATTCTTGAGTTCATGAATGAGATCGTATCTCGCTCGTTCAGAGAGTACTTCTTCATTCCGGTCTCAGAAGAGAGAGTGCGAGGCTATGTTGCCCAGCATGGATTAGTGGATAGTGCCACCAAAAGATATAGGAGAGGTTTTCTAATGCTCGAAGACAGGTTTGTCATACTCGTATTCGGCACTGAGATGCATTCAAAGCACGCCATGGCAAGAGTCCTCAACCATTTCCCTGAAAGGCATTGGATAGCAGATGAGAATCCACCCATAATTGAGGTTTTAGAGACTGATGACGATGACGATAAAGGACTTAAGATAAGACTAAGCGACAAGATGTCAGGAGTGGACCCAATGTCTCTACAGATAAAGAACCTGGACACAGGCATAGACCCTCTCAAGGATTGCAGAGAAGAGAAAGGTACTGAACTCAATTCCTACATCTGTAGTATTGGTGAGATCTCGCTTGAGGAGACCGGACCAATCACAATCATAGTGTCTGACTATGAGATGAATAACGCAAAGAAGAACTTAGGATAAAAAGCACAACTATATTCCATCTTATTCCGCTTCTTTCTCGAGTTTCCTGACATACATCTGAGGTCCGACAATGATAGCCTTCTTCCCATCTATCGTGACAGATATCCTGCCAGCCAATAGTCCAGCATGGAACCCTGGCTTATACATGAAGAAATTCCCTGATTGTGACTCCAAGTAATAACCGATCTGGGATATTCTCGTATTTATCCTGTCCATGAACTTCTTCTTGCCCTTTATGGGGACCTTTATCGTCTCGCCTTGGGTGAAGTATGCCATGAAGAATCCGAAGAAAAGACCAAAGAAAAGGCCTGAAGCGACAGATAATAGGATTGGCACCTCAGTGAACACAAATATCATCATAGCGAAAGGAATCGCAGATATTGACGCAAAGATTACGAATGTGCTCGGCCAACTTCGCGGCTCTGTAAGGTCAGGCATAGGTCTTTCTTATTGCGCGCATTAATAAATATTTTGAATGATGAAGGAGAACAAGAAAATGTTTTTAAACATCGTCCAGGAACAGGATAAAAGGTAATGCACTTGAAGAAAGCCATACCAATATACATCAGGAGAAGGATTGCTATATCAGTACTGATAATCTTCTCTGCCATATCCATTATCATATCTGGGGCTGCTGCCTTCTCGGGCATAGGTCCTGATGCTGATGGATCAACCTTGCTCTATGCAGCAGGGAGGCTCATGGGGATGCTTGGCTTCCTATGCCTCAGCCTTCTAATATTCTCAGGAGAGACTGCCAGATTCTTCGACAGGTTCTTCGGCATGGATAGGATAATAAAATTCCAGAGGATGTTTTCCGCCATCACTGGGCTCATCGTAGTCTCGCACCCAATACTTTTCATAATCTCAGACATATCATTCGCAAGATTCCTTGTGCCAGGAGCGACCACGACGGCTATAAGCGCAGGTGCTGTAAGCCTCTATGTCATGCTGATGGTGCTCATCGCTTCAAAGTTCTACAAGCGGATATCTCATAAGGCATGGCAATTCATACATATTGCAATCTACGCATTATTCTTCATGTCTTTCTATCACATGACGCAAGGCACTGCTTTCATCACTAGTCCAGGATTTATGATAATGGGCTATGCAACATTATCCGCCATCCTGATAGGGATCATCTACAGGACAACCAGGAAGCTGATGGGATTTTTCGGACCCCGACACCACGTAGAAGCTATACGTAAAGAGACAGATAATACTTTCTCAATGCTTGTGAAGCCAGACAGGGGAAAGATGAATTTCAAAGCAGGACAATTCTGCTTTCTGAGGATAGACAAGAACAAGCTCCATGCCCGTCATCCGTTCACCATAGCTAGCTCTCCAAAGGACGCACACCTTCAATTCACCATCAAAAGGGACGGAAGGTTCACAAGGACCGCAGAGAAGATGAAGGCCGGCGAGGAGGTTGCTGTTGATGGGCCCTATGGACAATTTTTCATAGAAGAGCATGAGAAGGATCTTGTCTTCATAGCTGGTGGTGTAGGCATAACTCCATTCAGGAGCATGATAAAACAGATGGCGGATCTCGGCACTGACAAGAAAGTGGCACTTCTCTACTGCTGCAGAAGGAAAGAAGACATAATATTCAAGAGCTTCTTTGACTCGATAGATGAACCATGGTTCAAGAAGACTTATGTTCTGAGCCGTGGAGATACAGAAGATAGCGAAGACTATAAGAAAGGTCATATCAACAAAGATATCATCAGGGAAAGCATCATTGATTTCAGGTCACCTACATTCTACATCTGCGGGTCAGAATCACTGAAGAGAGATGTTGTGGAGATGCTAGCTGAGCTAGGTGTCGAGAAGAATTCGATAAAAATAGAAGATTTCTTCTGGTAAAGAAAATAAAAATAAAAAAAAGCAGAATCACTGCTTACGTGAATTGGCTCTTCTGCTTGGCCTTGATTTCTCAACGCCCTTACCCTTACTATGCAGAGCTCTCATCTTACGGCCTGAAGAGGTCTTTCCACGGTGCACACGTCCCCTATGCTTCGGCTCAGCAACCCATCCGAGCTGCTTATCGCTCTTGATTGAAGGGTGTGCCCTGTCTACCATTATGACCTCGAACCATTTATGGACTCCATCCTCAAGCACATGGTATGAGTTCAGTACTTCACAGTTCTTGAACTTTCTTGCCGCACGCTCTTCAGCGATCAGCTTATAGCTCTTTCTCAGGGCCATGGTTTGACCAGAATGCTTGGATCTTCGTCCTTTCCTTATTGTGGGTCTTCTGTGACCACCTTTGCTGACACGCTGCCTGACCACAAATACGCCTTGCTTTGCCTTATAGCCTAAAGACCTCGCCCTATCCAATCGGGTAGGCCTCTCAAGCCGCATCGTGGCAGGTTCTCTCCTTGCATTCAGCAGGAGCTCACGGTATCCTTCCCTATTACTCTCTTTTGGTTTCTTCCAAATCTCTTTGAGATACTTGTATAATCCCATACGAACACCTTCCTGTTCTTAACCCGTGTTTTTTACATCTTGTCTTGGCCTTGAAGACCTAAAACAGATGGTGCGATTCAGGATGGGAACCCCACATCTCGCTAGAGCGCACGAATTGGGTATCATTTATAAATGTTTTCAAA
>CAZTTX010000056.1:0-5430 GCA_964616085.1 uncultured Methanosarcinales archaeon | reverse complement strand
GCAAATCCCAGTGCAACGCCTGAGAATGCGTGCAGCATAGAATCCCACCACCAGAACCTCAAGTAAAAGTCCCTGGCTTCACCCAAATAGATGCCCGCGTAGATGAACAAGACTATTATTATCTGGAATTCACCGGGAAGATTTATCCTATATCTCTTCTGTACAATCTGTGGTATGAACGTCATGATAAATGTGAGGAAGCTTACGAAGACCGCCATCCATCTCTCGTTGTATATACCTAAGATGAATGATGCAATGAGCGCTAATCTGATGACTCTAGTCAGATAGAAATTGAATTTGTCTGCTTTGTCTACAAAATGATCTTTAGGTTTCTTGTGCATATTGTGGTTGGTGAATGAAATGTTTATAAATCTTTGTCAACACCCCGAGGATATGAACCATCCTAACAACAATAGGTTTTTGAGGTTTTTCACACGGAACAAAAATGTTGTTCCAAAGATAAGGAATTTTTTCACATTTATGGGAATTATATTTATTATTATTGTCATCTTGGAGTTATCTCTGAGTCCAAGTTCATTACATGATATACATCTGGAAGGTGAAAGTGGTGGTGATGTTTACGAACATAGGTATAATCCTTATACTGGATTCAGTACAACATTGAGAGATACTAAAAATAATTGTGCTTATGACGATAGTATTCAAATTCATATTTACGGAGGATCAACTACATGGGGAGATAGGGTTGAATATGATAAAACATACCCCTCTTTCATATCAGAGATTTTATGCGACAAGAATGTGAATGTGAATGTCACAAATTATGGACAACTAGCATATACGAACACTCAAAGCATTATAAAGTTCATTCTCAATCTTAAAAGAGATAACGTTCCTAACATAGTCATTTTCTATGATGGAGTGAATGAAATTCCAGCAGAACCCGGCTTACCCATGGAAAAGATGACAGAAGATGTTGTAGAATATGCATTTTCTCAATCAACATTGTTTTCTGCAAAAAGACAACTATTTTCAGTTTTTGGTGGAAATCGAATAAACAGCATGCGCATATTGGATAACTATTTCGAGAAGTTCCAGAGACATCATAGAGACTATGACGATGATACGTCACGATATTTGGAGATCCTCAATAATTACTTTGAGAATCTCAGACTTATAAAATCCCTTGAAAATGAATATGGTTTTACATCTATTTTCTACTGGCAGCCAAACCTTGCTACAAAGGAAGAATTATCTACAAAAGAAAAACAATTCTTATTTGACGATGACTTGACTGGCTGGCTTGATGAGTACTTTGCCTTTTACAATGCTACAGCAGAGAAGATAGAAACCACCAAAAAAATAATAGACTTGACTGACTTGTTCGATGATCATCCCGGGACTATATATTTAGACGATTGTCATAAGAATGAAGAAGGAAACAGGATACTGGCAGAAAGAATGGTAGAAGACATACTCAAAACAATTGACGATGGATAAAATGTCAAAAAACAAAGGATTATTTGTTGAACTCGTTGAGTTCTTATTAATAACAAAAAAATGGTGGCTTGCGCCCTTGATAATAGTTCTCCTTATTTTAGGATTGCTCATTGTGTTCGGTTCATCCTCATCAGTATCGCCATTCATATATGGTATGGTCTGAGATTCTTCTTAGGGTGTGTTATCGTGGTGACAGCAAATAGTTATCATCATCATGTGACACGAAAAATTATATAAAGGAAGTATTTCATTGTGTGTTCTGGGTGGTAAACATAAGGCAGATGAGTGAAATGATAGGTGGTGCGCTAAGCATTGATACCCTCAAGAAAGATATTGACACAATCAAGGAAGAATTTGACGACCATCTCAATGCCATCAATGCTAACACTCTTGAGATACAAGACAACTACGAAAGGATATCTCAACTTGACAATAAGATTGATGCAATCGCATCAAAACTTGAGAGCACTCACATGATGCTCAGCGAGCTCATGAAGAGGAAAAACAAGTTTAGCAAAACTACTCTTTCTGATGAGGAACAGAAAGTATTCATCGGCATATACTCTGAGAACAGAAGTATGTCTTTCACTGCACTATCAAGACGTTTAGGCATGAAACGTTCTACTATAAGAGCAGCAATAAACTCCCTCAAGAAAAAGGAGATTCCCCTTATACTGAGTAAGGATGGCCATGATTCCACAGTAACTTTAGAGCAGAGATTCAGAGAAATCCAGGCAACTGAGAATCTTGTGAAGATTGATGAGAAGAACAGGAAGAATCTCTATGTGAGAGACCTCAGATACTTCTTCTGAGATTACCTTTTTGTTTTCTTGTGATTCTTGCCGCTTCCCTTCTTGCTGTTTCGTCTGTTATTTTTCTTACCACTATTCCAGCTTGTGCCTAGGAAAGCTATATGTATTGATGAGAGATCCAAGGGCGTCTCTTCAGACTCTATGGTAACCCCTTCAGCCTCTAACCTTTTCAGTAATAATTCCTTACTAGGTGCAGAACCATCATCTGAGGTAGTAAGCTTCTCATACTGTGAACCATCTACCATAAGACCTTCGCCGCATTTGGATGATGCGCCAGTCGAGAAAGTCATCAGGGCCCATGGACGTCTGATATTGCTCGCATGATTGAGACAGCCTGCAATGAACTCATTACCTTCAGTCTTAGCAGCAGTATCGCCATAACCTATGTATATGCAAGGTCGCTCCTTCTCTGATGACAATGTCTTACAGAACTCTTCTGATATGTCATCAGATTCACCATCAAGCATAATCTCCTTAGCACGTATCTTGCGTGATGCACAATGCTCCTTTGCGGAGGCCAGTATATCAAAGACAGAGCCGACAACCAATATCCTTGAATTTGAGGGCATGATCTTTGGTGTCTCTTCTATCTTGCCTTTCTTGCCCTGATCAAGATGTCTAGTAATCCCTTTAGGCAGCTTTATCTTATGCTTCTTGACAGCTGAATGTGCATCCTCAAAAGTGCTCAAGTCCCAGTCACAAGGTGATCCGCCCACAGCAGAAAGGTCTCCCATCATCTTCTCAGAGATGACGAGTGTATATATCCTACATCCGAATGCTTTAGCAAGTTGTCCTCCTTTGACTGCAGAGATGTGGCTCATTATAGGAGTTGCCTCATCTTCACTAATCCCTGAGCTGAAGATTGTCTTCTCTGCTTCTAGAAGCTCATCTGGAGTGATCTCTCCAGAAGGATAGGTCAGCATTGAAGAAGCCCCTTCACTAAGTAGCACCAGTACGACATCATCCTCTTTGGCTTTCTTGGCCAAGGAAAGGATCCGCGAAGTGTTCGTCATGTTCTGCTTTGCAGGATGTGGGGATGATTTCTGTATCCGTAAGTTTCCTATATCTTCATGTCCTGAATCTGTGTTTATGTATCCTTTAGTTACATAATCACCAATGATTGGATGGAGAGCCTCTGCCATATGGCCCGCTGCCCGTCCCGCACCAACAACGTAGAGATCGCTGTCGCCGAAATTTATCTGGTTCCCTAGTACATCAATACCATCTTTGATCTTCCGCACATTACGACGTATCATCGCTTGTGGCTCGCAATCCTTGAGTATATTCTCAAGCACGTCAATGATAAGCTTCCTCTCACGGGAAGTGGCAATATCTTTGGTATTCTTTATCATGGTCATCTTCCTGAAAATTTGGAAATGATATTTAAATGTTGATATTTTCACGATGGATACAGAAGCAGAAAGGTGCTGAGATGACATTGACTAATCTGACTGAGAGGTACAAGGAGTTAGGCTCCCCTACTATGTTTGAACGCGTCAAGATGTCGTTCCAACTTGAATGCTACTACGCTAGCTCGTTCTATGATATAGAAGATGGTTTCAGGGATACGCCTCCGAAGAAGAAGGACAGATGGTCTGGAGATATCTCAGCCTATGTATTGATGTATAACCTCTCGCTGAAAGAATCAGAGCACTCTGCTATAAGCATCGATAGGAGAGAGGATTTGAAGCTGATAGATAAAGGTGATGACTTCCCCCTCATGGCACTCCATGACGGCATGTCATACAGGTTGGCATATTGGATTGCCGGCAATTCATCCGATTATATGTATGATGTTGAGAGGTATCACATAGGCACGGAGTTCTCGAAGATGTCGAGGATGATCCTCCAATATTTCCACGGTGATGGACACGGATGGCTTGGCATAGTATCTATGGGTGAAGAAAAGTATGGGGTGGAGCGCAGCAAGACATTAGCTGATATCATAGAGGATCTCATGGATGTTTCTGAAGGAGGATATACACCATCATATGAACCTATTTGATACTAAGGGCATAATGCATTTCAAAATATTTTTAAAGTATTATGCTAGACTTCTCCTTAGAGGTGATTGAAATAGAGCTCACTAAACGTCCAAAGAATCCTACAATTATAGAAGGTTTCCCAGGCTTCGGTCTTGTTGGAACCATAACGACAGAGTACCTCATCGCACATCTTGATACAGAGATGATAGGAAAGTTCTGGTTTGAGGAGATGCCTGCAGCTGTCGCAATACATGAGGGTAAGCTTGTCCCTCCTATTGAGGTTCATTATTGTAAGAAACACAATCTGGTCATCGTCCATGCATTAGCATCTCCTAATGGAATGGAGTGGAAGATGGCAGACCTGATGAGTGATCTCGCTGCAGAGCTAAAGGCAAAGGAGATTGTTTCCCTTGAGGGCATTGCTGGTGAAAGCGAAAGTGGTGAAAAATACTATTTTACCGCTTCTGCGAAAAGCAAAGATAAGCTTAAAGCCGTCGCAAAACCTATAAAGGAGAGTATTGTGCTAGGTGTGACTGGCGCCCTCCTGCTGAAGGAGAAGAAGACCCCTATGAGTGCATTTTTTGTCGAGACTGCTTCGAATCTGCCAGACAGCAGGGCTGCTGCGGAGATGGTCAAGCTACTTGATAAATATCTCGGACTCAATGTGGACCCTAAGCCACTTCTCAAGACCGCAAAAGAGTTTGAAGAGAAGCTAAAGGGCATTCTTGAGAACAGCAAGAAAGTGACTGATGAGAATAAAGGACAGCGCCTTGATTATTTCGGCTAATCAGTCAAAATATCTTGGATCATACGGGTCTACCACTTCAGGTTGGGTAAAGTATCTCTTATCCCTTCCTTTCTCTTCTTTTTCTTGTTTCTCTCCAAAGGCGCTTGGATTCATCTCCTTGGCCTTATCTAGACTCATATTGCCGCACCTCATACAATTATAAAATGGTCCGTATCTTCCGATCTTCAGATCCAGATAAGTCCCACATACACATTTGAGATTTGGCATATCTTTGTCTTTATGGTCATTACAGACTGGTACGTTCTGTGGATTACGTACAGTGGACTGCTTCCCGCAGAAAGGACATCCATCAATCTTACTCTCTCCGTATCTCTTAGGGATTCTCATAAGGACATCGGAAAATGTGTGATTTAAAAACCCTTCG
>CAZTTX010000055.1:0-5671 GCA_964616085.1 uncultured Methanosarcinales archaeon | reverse complement strand
ACCTCACTACTAGCATAAAACATAGGCGAGAATAACACAATCAGAATAACCATTATAAAAAGGCCTAAATATCTCTCTCTCACTCTGAATTCCCTCAAAAAAACATATAATCTTACGAGTTCAACATTTAAATAACTTTCCGTGCAAAAATCCCTTACGAGGCTTCTCATCACCACAAGCTTAATATAGTCCCCAGACAGTCATCAAAGTATGGAAATAATGGAGAAGATAAGAGCGGATGCAAGGAAGGAACCTCAAAAGATTGTCTTCCCTGAACCAGAAGATCCTAGAGTGCTCAAGGCAGCTACTGAACTCAAAAACGAAGGGGCATTGGATTCATTCCTTATAGGCTGTCGGAAAGCCATTGATAGTGTAGCCAAGGAACACGCTATTGACATATCAGGAATAGAAGTCAGAGACCCTGCACATGATGCTGAGACTGAAGGTTATGCAAGAGATCTCTTTGAAACAAGAAAACATAAGGGGATGACCGAAGAAGAGGCAAAAGAATCGGCCAAGGATCCTGTGTACTTCGGTATGCTGATGATCAAATCAGGTCACGCAGATGGACTGGTATCTGGAGCTGTCCATTCAACCGCAGACACATTACGGCCAGCACTGCAGCTGCTCAAGGGCAAAGAGAAGAGGATAGCATCATCTTTCTTCCTGATGTTGACAAATAGAGGACCTTTGCTTTTTGCAGATTGTGCCATAAACATAGAGCCTAGCGCGGAAGAGCTGGCCCAGATTGCTGAAGATACGGCTTCTTCGGCAGAGATGCTTGATATCGTACCGAAAGTGGCGATGCTCTCTTTTTCCAGCAGGGGTTCGGGCAAGCATCATAGCGTAGACAAGATGGCAGAAGCCACATCCATATTGAAAGAGAAGAGAAAAGATCTTGTGGTGGACGGAGAACTGCAGGTGGATGCAGCAATAGTGCCAGAAGTGGCTAATTCGAAAGCTGAAGGCTCTCCACTCAAGGGAGAAGCCAATATACTCATCTTCCCCGACCTCAATGCAGGCAATATAGGGTATAAGCTGGTAGAGAGACTGGGAGATGCATCAGCCATAGGGCCCATAGTCCAAGGTGTAGCGGGTGCAGTCAATGACCTTTCCAGAGGATGTTCTGAGCAGGACATAAAGGACGTAGCTGCCATTACAGCACTCCAAGCAATCAGATTGAAGAAATGATCTTACTTCATGAAGTCTCCGAGCCTTCCGAAAGGGTATATCTTGTCTGCAGTTATGTATACGCTAAAGTCCTTGAGTCTCTTATTCCCAGAGAGATAGGGGCTTAACAATTTCTCTTTGGTCACATCAGAGCCTTCAACAGGATTGAAAGAAGGAGAGACAATCAGATTCTTACCATCAAACTCACCTACGAGGAATGCCTTGAACCTCTCTGATTTGTGATTGTCCCGCACTGTGACGCAAGGATGGTCATGGCCAATCACTATCGTGTCTGCGTTATACATATCCTCCCCAGTATGCAACTCATCACCATGTGTCACATAGATGCCACCAATAAGCATATGATCCTTGACCTCGATGTCAAACTTTTCGGCTAGTGGAGCCAGTATCTTGTCATGATTGCCTTTTATGAATATGAGCTCTGTGCTCTTCCTTGCCAATAGATTAGTAAGCCTTAATGTATCCTTCCATTCCTGGTCAGATATCCTTCCGAATTCATGCTTGAAATCACCGTTAACTATGATACGTCTCGGCCTGACCTCATCAAGAAGTTTTTCTGTGTCTCCCATTATCTGTGAGAAGAGTGTCCTCGGGACAAGAAAGCCTTCCTTGTTCAAGGCCTCTTCGAAGCCAATATGCACATCGCTTATGATTAAGGAATCATCTATGAGAACAGCCCTATCTACAAGTTCTATACGCCCCGAGAAGCCATCAAGCTTGAACCGTTCCATAACGGAAGAATCATGAGCAATAATTTAAAAATGTTGCTCAGGCTAACCTTTGATGTAATCCATACCCCTCAGGATGTCATAGATGGCATCGATAGCGCCCTTCACCATATCGCCTTCTGGAAGTTCAGCTTCACACATATCATGATATCTGATATGCGGTGAGACCTCCATATGATATCTGCATCCATCTGATTTTTCTAAAGAAGAGGAGACGATAAGGTCCGCACCTGGAAGAAGCTTTTTTGCGCCGTAGAGGTCCACTTCCAAAGGATCCTGTTTAGTGTACTCCCTTAGATCTGCTCCGAAGGTTGCAGTAAAGTGCTCATCATTATCCTTAGATATCAAAAGCTCTAGATTCTGACATGAAAGCCGGTTCATGAACAAAGCATTGTTCAGGCCACTCCTCCTACTACTTTCAGCAAAGAGATAACTTATCGCAGGAACAGAATCTTCCTTTTCAGGCATTGTACCATCATTTGAGAATCCATCTTCAATAATAGCATTCTTCCTGTGGCCATAGCCTGATGCATAGAGTCTACTTCCCTCAAGATTCTCTAAGAAAATACCTGGAAAAACATCTATATGACCATTATCCAAGAATCTTGAAGATGCGCTTGGAACCACATGAGTCCGTTTCATGCGAAAGAGAATAAACTTCCTTTATTTAAGCATTAGGTTTGGCCCTTCAGTCCTCGTCTTCAGAAGCATCAAAATAATTGAAATCATCCTCAGACTCGAATCTGAACCCAACCTCTATCCTACTCAGCATGGCCTTCTCATCAGAATCATTATAGAAGCTTGACTTCTTCGAGAAGAAATAGATATTCTGTATCACGTCAGTGCCGAAGTCAGACATTCCCAGTATCCTGAAGACTTCATCCAAGAGCTCGGTCTCTATGAACTTGAATTTCTCATTAGCAATTATGTCCATCTCTATGTCTTTCTCAGAATACCTGACAATCACAGCATTCTCATACTTCTCCGAATTGATTGAGAACTTCCATTTCTCGACACTTTCTTCCTTATAGACACGCTTGACACGTATATCGAGATTCTTCCTGACTTGCTCGATTCTCTTCAAGGTCCTCTCATCCACCACATCATTCTTCATCTTGGTGATGATGTCCCGTGCCTCTTCTTGACTGGATGCCTCATACTCTTCAGTGAATGTAAGATCACGAGAACGGTATGTCTTGAAAATCTCCCAGAATGAGTCGTTCTGTCTTGCCTCGATACAGACTTGAAGATTATCCTTGCTAAGCTCAAAAGTCTTCAAATCTGCACTATCCACCACACACTTCCACATGGTTTCCTGTATGCCAGGTTGATATTTAAAATTTCTGATTTTCTCCTCAGTAGTTAAAGCTCATATTTGAGGACTATGACATTGCATATCCTGACTTGAATTTCCTTATACAGCCAGAATACACTAGATTAGAGAAAATGATAATGCCCCACACCTTTATTTAAGATAATGGTTAATCTCAGGACCTTGCCCACTTGACTGCCTGGGTCACTTCTGACAGAAGGTCGTATATCTTCATCTTGATTGAGAATTTCTTACGGGCCTTAAGGAGCAATGAATGGTCGTGCGGAGAATCAGTCACTATAGCCTCTGCTCCTGCTTCCTTGGCCTCGTTGAGCCGCATTGCAGCAATCCTCAGCGAATCTTCCTTATAGTTGAGCGAGAACCCTCCACCTTCAGAAGTGGACAAGGCATGATCTCCTGAGAAGGGTGTCTCCACCACATCGAAACCTATGTTCTTCATTATCTTCACTGCATTCTTGTCAGTGCGCAGAGGCATCAGTGTCGAGCTCTGGAAAGCTGCTTTCATCTTTCGCTTCTTTATCTGCTTGGAATTCAATGAAAATATCTTGTTAGCCACGAGATCAGTGAGATACCAGACACTTACATCAGAATCCCTGAAGGTGTCCTTCAGCTCGATATAGGCATGCGGGTCAGAAGTGATAACCTGCTTGAACTTGTCCTTGAGTATCATCTCGCGATTCATTTCTCTCAATTTTTCAGCAGTAGTCTGTCTACCTAGCACTCTTGCCAGATAACCGCTATCCTTTTCATGCTCAGACATTGCATATCCTATCTTAAGCTTGTCCAGAAGGAATGTGAGCTTCTTGACACGGTCATGATTGAATAGCAGATCTGCGGAATCTACAAAATAGAAGAAATCAGCAGTGAGATCGTGCTTCGGCTCGAACCAAGAGAACTTCTCCTCGTTCCTGCGTCCATAGGGATTCAGGATCTTTGGATCTTCCATAAAGAGCACAGCAGTCTTCATGGATTGGAATTCAGGCATCTCACAAGCCTCCATGAAAACACGCTCTCTGGCCTGCGTTATTATGAACTCATGATCCACAATGTTAG
The DNA here is from genome assembly GCA_964616085.1 of uncultured Methanosarcinales archaeon. Classification (GTDB taxonomy): domain Archaea; phylum Nanobdellota; class Nanobdellia; order Woesearchaeales; family CAZJJJ01; genus CAZJJJ01. The sequence goes on along the minus strand of CAZTTX010000055.1, from coordinate 1,366 downwards.
GACAGACCTTATTCGGTGATCTGGAAAGATCATGGTAATAGAGTTTCCTGATGTATTCCTCCCGGAAGGTACCTTTGCCAGAGAAATTCTTGATTAGGAACATGATTGACTCATGGCCTTTGCTCATATCCTTGTCAAGGTGGTACATTGATGAAACGTGATCACACATGCCTGTGAAAGGGAATTTACGCAACTCTTCTGCAAGACTCTCTGCTTTGAATCTTACAACTTCCATGTCCTCATCATCGAAATGCTTGAGGTCGCTTAGGTCAACATCACTCATTTTTCCAGAGGGCACCTCCCATCATGCTTATAAGTGGCGACAAGGCGCGCCGCAGACGCTTGTTCGGATATAGCTGGACTCTTGGAAGAATGTTGTATTTAGTATCATATTTGCCCTTGGCAGAGTCTATGCGTTCTTTCCTTGGCGTCCCTTCGAGACTGTCTGCGAAGAAGCTCCCAACACAGTTCGGCTCTGAAACAGAATGTAATCTATCCATCAGTGTCATGAACTTCATCTTCTTGATGCGCCCTCCGCAGTCCATATACACCCTATAAAGCATCTCGTCCTTGCCGAGATTCATGAAGAGAGGCAGACCTTCAGTCTTAGCAGTCCTTATGACCTTGTAGCAGTCATCATAAGACACAACACCATCACCTATGTGGACATCATCACGACGCCCTACCAAACCGAGCTCCATGCGCCCTATACGCTTGAAGCAATAAGTGAGAATCTCCTTAGGATATATGTACGAGACACCTTCCTGTGCAAGGTCTGTGCGTAGCTTCTTCTTGAAGTCATCCTTCCAGTTCTTGTCTATCACGATTGCAGTATATTCAGGGATATGCTTGAGCTGAAGTTCTTCCTTGAAGACCTCCATCGCACGCGCTGTCATGACATAGCATCCATACATCCCATCGTTCTCTTCCTTGAACCTCAGGAGATCCTCGATGCCGTCGAAGCCATACATGTGGATATACCGGGTCTGTTTCTCGATGAGATTCATCTTCACCTTCATAATGAGACCGAGCCGTCCTTCCGATCCGAAGAAATCCCTGATGTCATCACCACGGACCTTGTATCTGATACCTGAAGCACTGACGACATCCATCTCATCGATATAATCAAATAGGTAACCTGTACCGATGCTGTTGAATCCGACAATGCCGCCATTGGCAATGAAACCGCCGACTGTGGCAGAGTTATAAGTATGAGGATAGCATGGCACCTCAAGATTGTTACGTTTTGCCTCACGCATCAGCTTGTAGAACGGAGTTCCGCCACCGACTTCTGCCTTCCTTCCTTTTATGGTGACGGTATCAAGTTTTGCTGTGGATATTATCGTCTCTCCCTCATGTGGTAGTA
>CAZTTX010000054.1:0-5952 GCA_964616085.1 uncultured Methanosarcinales archaeon | reverse complement strand
CACATCTCAACATCTATAGAAAGATACAGAGAGTATCATCTCTTGGAATCCTTCTTCCAACCATAGTCACGCATCTTAGAGCTTTTCCCAAAACCACAGCTAGAGCATACGCCAGATCTGACATGGTATGAATGCTTACCACATCTCCTGCACACTATGTGTGTCTTACCGCTGTTCATCGCTCCACGTGCTGCTGTACCTTTACTCATTATAGATCACTCGTCAATCAGTTAGGGCATATGTATATGATAGCGTCCCCTCTCAGGAATAGTGTGCCCAGCTTCTTGCTTGTATCTCCGTTGACTCTCTCTTCTGCATCCTCAAGAACGATATTTATGTGGATGTCAAAAGCCTTGAGCTTCCCTAGGTACTGTTTCCCGTTCTTCAGCTCAACGATGACTTTCTTCCCTTTCGCAGCGTTGAGAGAATCTAATGGTCTTGAAGGTTCCATTTGTAATACCTCTTGGTTTGGTGGTTCTGAGGAACCTCGCTTCATTTATAAATGTTACTGAATATGTATCTGGAAGGCTGGAATCAAACCGTTAGGTTTTTAAATAGGCTGGAATTCATCAAACGCACATGGTAGTCTCACATCATAAGTCGAAAAGAGCACCAACAGGTGCCATGTACAGGAAGGCCAGAGGTAGAAGGCTTTCCGATCTCGGTAGGACACCTAGCCTCACAAGGATAGGCGATAAGAGAGTAAAAGAAGTAAGGACCCGAGGAGGTAACTCCAAAAGGAGACTCCTGAGCGATAATGTCGCTAATGTCTATGACCCTAAGTCAAAAAAGCATGAGGTCACTACCATACAGAGCGTACTCGAATCCCCTGCCGATATCAACTATGTTAGACGTAACATAATGGTCAAAGGAACGATCCTCCAGACTGAGAAGGGAAAGGCCAGAATCACCAACAGCCCAGGACAGGATGGCGTCATAAATGCTAAGATAGTTGAATGAGTTTTCTCTCATTTTCCGAAAAATATAAATTCTCTACCCACAAAATAAAGAAATCATGGCAGTTCAGCTCCCAACAATAGGTATAATTATCATAACCATGGCTGGTTTCTTGGTGGCCTCCACCCTAAAAGTGTTGTCAGGTTACAACCAAACACAGCAATTCAGCCTGAAACTTGCCTTTACAACAGGAGGGATGCCTTCATCTCACAGTTCTACCGTCACTGCTTTGACAGTATCTATCTTCATGCATGAAGGGCTCACTGCCACTTTCGTGCTCTCGTTCTTCTTTGCTGTAATTGTAATGCTTGATGCGGCAGGAGTGAGGCGTCAGACAGGGAAACAAGGAGGGCTCCTTAATGCCATAATAGCAGCTGAAGGCCTTACAAAGCGTGAACTTTACGGAGAAGACGCTGTTGCAGAAGGTGAGGACCCATCTCTTGAAAGGTTCAATGAGAATATGGGACACACAACCAAAGAAGTCATAGCTGGAGCTTTCATCGGGCTTGTCGTGGCTTTTGGGATTTTCTTCGTCGAGATGATGATGATGACCTATTTCTAGATGATGCAGCGTTTTTGACAGCCGCCTCAATCTTCTCACGAGCATCCTGAGCAATGTATGGCTTGTCATAATCGCCTAGCCGTTTTCTGAGGTAAGCAAGCCGTCTCTTGATGACTGCAGGATCTTCATCAGGACCATCAACCTCTTCTGGTTTGGACTGCACCGCTGCATGGCGTCTTCGTTCCGGACGTTCTCGTCTTTGCATCTCTTTTATGAACGACTTGATCTCCTTGAGCGCATGCCTATCACTCAATGTGCTACTATCGGAATCCAGAGTGTATGAATGGTATTCTATAGGTACTTGGAAGAACATAGACCTAGAGATGATGCAGGTCCGCATGACATCGAATGGGAGGAGACCCTTATGGCCGGAGAACTGGAAATCAAGCCCCTTTGTATCCCCATCCAACAAGAATATGGGAGGTAGTATATCATCAATCCCTGTAATAGTAGAAGCACCCAGCTTTGATGAGAGTTTGAGATTTTTAAGGAACAACTTCTTCTCCTTACCCTCAAGCTCATTAGAGAGCCAACGAGTACGAGAGCCAAAAACACAGGATGAGGTGTCAGTATAGGCTAAAAGTTTTACCAGCTCTTTTGCGGGCACAATACCTTTAGGATCGCCGAATATTATCAAGTCGCCCGATGCCCTGTCTATCGCTCTCCTGAATGACTCAAATACATTAGAGCAGCTTGATATCCTGGCCTTTGTGTACGAGACTTCAGCTAGAGTCCTATCTCTGGACGAAGAATCGACAACTAACACTTCATCTACAAAACCAGTCAAAAAACCTTCCTCAACCTGGTTACGTATAGTGCTTTCATCATCTTTTGTCAGAAATACGAGGGTTACTTTTTTGTGACTCCACAAATCTATCACATCCTTGAGTATTTTGATAAGACATTATCAGCGACCTCATGTGGCCAGCCAGCCTCAGTGACATTCTTCATTATACTATCCTTATCGATACCATGCTTGAGAGCTTGATCTACATATCGCTCAAGCTCAGAAGTATCATAATCTTCATACCTGTCCATAGAGAGTGCAGAAGTGTCTATCTGACCATGCAATGGTACATTCATCTTGGTAGCCACAGTGTCCATTGCGGATCTTATCATGTAAGTTGGCCATCCCTTGGACTTCAAAGTGGTGAAGAGACCATTTGCAGGGTAGCCATGCTTGGATATTATCTTTTCCCTTAAGGTATTTAGTAAAGATATCATATCGGGATCAGATACATTTGATGAGGAGCCTGAAGCGTCTGTCTTAAGATAAGAGAGCGCTTCCAATATCATCTCCTTCGACCATCCTTGAGTCTCCATCTCCTTGAGCAAGACCTTATCATTATAGCCTTTAATCCAGACATTCCTATAGAGGGTCGCAAGATAATCCCTCAAGATATCTTCTCGAGGAACGTCAATACGTTGTGAAGGCATAGAGAGCTCTTTCATGTTTTCCTGCTGGCCATAACTATCTTTAGCATAATCTTTAGTGGTCTGGCCACGCATATCATCCGATGCATCATTAGAATCCTTCTCACGTCTCCTATGCCGGACTTGTTCTGCGGCTCTCTGTTTCCTCTTTTTTTCAGAAGATTTTGCTATGTAATCCTTATTTCCATAGACAACTGCAGAAAGGAAAACCACACCGACAATTATTGAGACAATCTTGATGAGATCCTCGAAGCTTATACTTCTCTGCTCAAGCTCATCCGTTGTTTCATCATCATCTTCATCATCCCTAATTATTGTCCCACGAGGTTCGTCATCCTCGTCAGATTCATCAACAGTCTCCCCAAGCCGGGATATGGCATAAAGCTTTGAGGGGGGACTCACCACACTATATTCCCTGAAATCTCCATCCCTTCCTTCATACTCCTTCTCCAACACTTCCCAATCATCAGCATCCTCATCAAAAACAGCAATCAAGATGTCATCATGAACCAGAGAATGCTGTGCAGCCCAGTCGTCTGGAATCCTGAAAAGCATTGTGAAATCACCGAAACCCGAGAAATCAATATTATTTTCGTCTAGCACCTGCACATACCTATATACATTATCCACAGAAGATGCAGCGGTTGAAAAATAAGATGAATCATCGAAAGTCTCGATGGAGAACAAGAGTCCTGAGTGTTCTGTCATGGAAGTAAATTTGAGTGATGATAAAGGGATGTCTGTACTGGAAGTGCTAATCTCAACATCATCACCTTCGGAAAGACTTGAATAGCTGAACTCCTCTGAAATATGAATTGGCTCTTCTTCATCTTCATCAGGTTCATCTTCATCAGGTTCATCATCCACAGGGATAGTAGAACCGCCTCCGCCTCCTGCGCTTGAACTATCATCGTCGTCATCTTCTGAAGCGATGTTGAAGCTGAAAATATCTGTCGTCGAGTTTCCCATGGCATTCATGCATTTGACATAGTATTCCCTTGACTCTCCCTCAGATAGCCCTGTGACCTCGTACGTATGCAAAAGACCATCATTCGATACCATATCGGCACCCGAAAAATCACCCACCATATTATCTTCAGGATTAACCTTACATGTGACATTATGCGGTGAGGTGTCAACTTGGAGTTCCACGTTCTCTGTATCATACGAGAAGGTATGTCCAGGACTGGGTGACATGTCAAGCGGAGGAGCTTCCTCATCCAATATATTTATCTGGAAGGTTTCCGAACCCTCGTTTCCTGCCTCATCTGTGCAGGTGATATTGATGTCATGTTCACCCTGTTGATACCTAAGGCTAGGTAATCCAAGCTCGAGAAGCCCATACTCTTCATAACCCTCGTGCTGGATTCTCTCTAATCCTTCAATTGTGCTGGTACCTAGGCTTGTCTCATCTGGAGCAATGACCTCAAAAGAACAGGTTGCATTCTCGTTCAAAGTAAGATTAAAAGTGTGATTATACGGAGTAACAAAAGGACTTTCTGATGAAAAATTTATCCGTGGAGGCACTGTATCATTCACAAGTACAAAAGAAGTATAATGCTCGAAATCAAGAGCACTGATATTAGCTATAGCAATCCCATCATCCTCATAATAGAAATCATCCTGTTGTTCTTCAGGATTGAAAAGGGGTATCGGATCACATGCCAGATAATCATCAAGACACATCCATATTTCGTCAAAGTCCGATATGTTATATAGGAATTCTAGTGAGAACTTGCTTGAAGATAGCATGTCCATTCTAGTAAACCTGAACTTGTCAATCGCTTCTACACCATGGTAGAATTCAATTTCATCAGAAAACCCAGAACTATTATGCTCTAGCACCATGTCTTCAAAATGATTGAATCGACTATCCGGCATATTCACTGTAATATTGAAACGTTTTCCATCAGCCATTGTGAAAGAGAATATTGCAGAATCATGCTCTGTGAAGTTAATCTGATCTGGAAGAGGAGAAAAATCATTATCTAGGATATACAGAGAAGTGAGCTGGGAATTATGAGGGAGTAAATCATCAATCCAAGCAGTGGTGTTGAATATAAAGTCTGCAAAGAAATAAATGTGTTCATCTATAGAGTGCCCCACCTCATCGGTTGCAAATATGCTCAATATCTGTTCTCCTGGATAAGTTATGTTCCCTGTAAGGTTGAAAGAATGCTCTGTCTCACCAGCAGGAAGATCATACTCATTGTTGAGAAAGCTAAAATATATCTCAGCAGGTGGTTTAGAGAGACTGTACTCTGCTTCAAGATCCAGATGATCAGTACCGTTATAAGTCACACCTGGTGAAGGAATTGTGACATCGACCTCTATCGGTGTGTTATCCACATTCAACGTGTTGGTGTCATCATAACCAATGTTTCCTGATAAATCAGTAGCTGTGACATTGAATAGTAGTTCGGCATCATAAGTCAAAGATATTTCATAGTCAGCCGACCAGCTTGTTCCACCCTGGTGCTCCAACTCAATAATCTCATCATCCAAGAAGCCCTCATCATCTGATATGTGTACGATTACGAGAATGTCCATAGGTGAATGGTTGTATTCTTCTTCTACTGTCGCATCGATTGTGATGATGTCACCCTCCTTGACTAATCCGTCAGAAAGCGAAGCATCAACTGAAGGGGGTGTATCATCTACCACAATCCAAGTGTTTTCATAACTTATCGCTTCCGTAGATGGTGATTGAGCAGAAATTTCTACGGTGTAATTTCCTTCAGCCAGAGAGTCTTGAAGCCCAGATAAATCTTCTGAAAATACGTAGGTACCATCAACAGGCTCGTCCAGCGATAGATTGAGTGGCCTATGTGTTCCGTTGAAGAATGACACGTTAACTACAGGAATATCGCCAAAGAAATCATAAGAGTCCACCTCAAGTGTGAATATATCATCACTTTTGATGTATTGTGGTTCAATATCAACACTAGAAATATTAGGTGGAACGCCATCTGTAACAGAGACCTGGAGTGGATCAGTGC
>CAZTTX010000053.1:0-6004 GCA_964616085.1 uncultured Methanosarcinales archaeon | reverse complement strand
ATCTCTTCATCTCTGCGACGCTCCACAGAACCATCAATCACATCGATGGTTGCCTCGAAGGTAGCGCTCACCTTTGCTGAGTTGAGGTGGCCTGCATACGCCTTATTCTCCCTGTCGCCCAAAGTGATATGGAGATGAAGGTATGTTGTGCTATCCATGGTTGTTATGTTGCCAATGAGTGGAGCTATCTCCATGTCTCCCGTCATCTCCTTGCTGTAATATTTCTTCTCCTTGGTGTCGAAAAGCCCTATGACTGCCTCATCAGCAGCTCCGATACCTGTGACAGTGCCCAGCTTTATCTGCTCAGCAGCACATACCTCTTTCAGCTTTGCGACAATCTCGTCACCGCGGTCCATCCTGACCATGACCTTAGATCCGAATCTCTTGTATTCCATGATATCACCTAGTCAAGTCAAGCTGCAGGCACTTTTAATCTTAACCCTACGTTCGACATAATCTTTTTAAAAGGACCTGGGTTTCTTTGGCCTCACCGAGGAGTATCATATTTTTTATCAATATGGAAAATATTTGGAGAAGGAAAATCAAATGGTAATACACTATCAGAGGAAGGAGAAAGATGATGAGAAGATATTCGACATGCTACATCCCATCACCAGAGAATGGTTCAAGAAGAAGTTCGGAGCATTCTCACCCCCTCAGAAATTTGCAGTACCTGATATAAAGATGAAGAAGAATACCTTGATAAGCTCACCTACAGGTTCTGGAAAGACACTCTCAGCCTTCCTCACCATAATAGATGAGCTTGTAAATATGTCTGAGAGAGGGAAGCTTGAGGACAAGGTCTACTGTGTTTATGTATCACCTCTCAAGGCACTCTCCAACGATATAGAGAGGAACCTAAAGGAACCATTGAAAGAGATAAAGAAACTGGCAAAGGAAAAATACGGAAAGAGACTCGACATCAGAGTCGCTGTCAGGACAGGTGATACCACAGCCTCACAGAAGTCATCCATGCTCAAGAGACCTCCACATATCCTGATCACAACACCCGAGACCTTGGCTATAACACTGAACACCAAGAAATTCAGAGAGATGATGAGGCAGGCCCAGTGGGGTATTGTCGATGAGATACATTCTCTGGCAGAGAACAAGCGCGGATCCCACCTCTCCCTCTCACTAGAGAGGCTTGAGAATCTCAACGATTCGAGCTATACGAGGATAGGCCTCTCTGCCACCGTAGCACCACTAGAAGAGATCGCAAGATTCCTCACAGGACAAATAACAGACGAAGACATGAAAGCAGGGCTGGTGGAGAGAGACTGCAACATCGTGGACGTCCAGTCAATCAAGGAGATGGACATCAAGGTACTCAGCCCCGTGAAGAGTTTCATGGACACCACGCATTTCCAGATGCAGAGGAACATGTACAGGATGCTCCATGATCACATACAGAACCATAAGACCACATTGATCTTCACGAACACGAGATCGGCCACAGAACGCGTCGTCCACAATCTGAAAGAGAAATTTCCGCAGCATTACGGCGAATCAAACATAGGAGCGCACCATGGCTCCCTCTCTAAGAGTCACAGATTCAAGATTGAACAAAGCATGAAAGAGGGAAAGATGAAGTGTGTAGTCTCTTCTACATCACTGGAGCTAGGGATTGACATAGGCTCCATTGACCTTGTGATTCTCCTTGGAAGCCCAAAATCTGTTGCAAGAGCATTGCAGAGGATAGGAAGATCAGGGCACAGCCTCAAGGAGAAGGCAATGGGACGGATCATCGTGCTTGACAGGGACGATCTTGTTGAGTGCGGAGTGCTCCTGAAAGCCGCATTGGAGAAGAAGATAGACAAGGTGGACATCCCAGAGAAGCCAGCAGATGTTCTTGCCCAGCACATATACGGGATGGCGATAAATGGGCCTATGGAGATGGAGCACATATACAACACAGTGAGACGAGCTCATCCTTACAGGGACATCCAAAGAGACGAGTTCATGAGCGTCGTGGACTATCTCGCGGGTAGCTTTGCAGAGCTCGAGAACAGGAGCGTCTACGCCAAGATCTGGTACGATAAGGAGACTGGTAAGGTAGGGTCCAGGTCCAAGCTGGCCAGGCTCATCTATATGACCAACATCGGCACTATACCCGATAACGGAGGTGTTGTGGTGAAGTTGGGCACGGAATCTATTGGTGTCATCGACGAGAGTTTCCTAGAACGCCTCAAGAAAGGAGATGTATTCGTCCTGGGAGGAAGCTCTTACGAGTTCAAGTATTCTCGGGGGATGACTGCACAGGTGCAGACAGCACTAGGTAAGCCTCCTACGGTCCCATCATGGTTCTCAGAGATGCTGCCATTGTCATACGACCTTGCCTTAGAGATACAGAGATTCAGGAAGCACATGGAAGACATGCTCAAGAACGGCAAGAAGACCAAAGAAGATGCCATCGAATTCATCGACAGTTATCTCTCTGTCGACAAGAACGGTGCAGAGGCCATCTATGAATACTTCAAGGAGCAGTTCCTCTATGCAACCATACCGCACAAGAAGAAGATCGTCATAGAGAACTACGATGACGGTAGAAAAAGATACATAATCTTCCACACATTGTTCGGAAGGCGTACCAATGATGTTCTCTCAAGGGCAGTAGCATACGCCATATCCAAAACACAACACAAAGATGTCGAGATAGGAATCGATGATAATGGATTCTACCTGGGGACTGAAGCCAAGACCGAGCCGATAAAAGCCTTGAGGATGCTGGACAGCGAGAAGCTGAGGGAGACGATGGAGATTGCGCTCGAGAAATCAGAAGTGCTTAAGAGAAGGTTCCGCCACTGCGCAAGCAGAGCACTCATGATACTGAGGTCATACAGGGGCAGGCAGAAATCTGTGGGTAAGCAGCAGATGTCCTCACAATTACTGATAAATGCAGTGAAGCGAGTAGACCCAAACTTTCCCGTCCTGAAAGAGGCAAAGCGTGAGGTCCTGGAAGACCTGATGGACATCAAGCATACTGAAGAGGTCATCGCAGGTATAGAGAGCGGCGAGATAAGCATAGAAGAGATCCACACAAAGGTCCCATCACCCTTCGCTTTCAACCTGGTGATGCAGGGTTATGTGGACATCCTCAAGATGGAAGATAGGATAGAGTTCCTCAAAAGGATGCATGAGTCTGTAGTGGCCAGGATAAGCGGTAAGGAGAAGGACGAAGATGTCTCAGACCTGAAAGAACAATTCCTTGAAGAGAAACGGAAGCGAGAGAAACTCACACCAGAGCAAGAGAAACTAGTCCACCAAGCAGCAATAGTGAACGTACCCACAAAGTTCAGGATGCGGCTCAACGACATCATCAAGGGAAGGCCTCTCAGCGAGGTCGAGCACTCATTCTTCGATGCAGTACAGAAACACGAGGCTGAGATAGTCGAGAAGTGGCCAAGGAAGCTTGCAGAGTTCATACTCCAGAAGAAGGCAGAATTCTTCGAACAGGAGTTCAGCTATGAGAAGTACTGGGATGAGGAAGCCGATGAGAAGAAGGAAGAAGAAAAGGAGCACATGGCGGAGCTAAGGCGTGACCTTGAGAATGCTGCAAGAAAGACAGGAATGGAACCCAAGATCAAGTATGATGCTCAGCGCCTCATTGACGGCGAGACAGATGGTATCTCAAGGGAATTCGAAAAATGGTTGGATGAGCTTCTCTCAGGGACTGTACCAAAGATATGGAGCACCAAGCTTGTGAAATTCCTGAAAGAGAAGAGAAAGGAGATCTGACGAAGAAGAGCATAAACTATCCAAAAGAGAGAGTATAAAAAAGAGTCATGACCACATTCTCATATGATCAGAAGAAAAGCTAATGGTTTGAAGGAGAAGATAATGCATCACTTCCAGGAAGTGCTGAGCGCGAAATACACTCCACATTCCATAGCACTAGGGTTTTCTTTAGGCACCTTCCTTGCCATATTCCCTACACCCGGATTGAGCATAGTCATAGGATTCATACTTCTCCTCATATTCCCAAAGATAAACAAGCTTTCCATGATGGCCGCTTTCGCGCTCTGGAACCCAATGACCCTGATACCCATATATCTCCTCAGTTATCATATAGGGTCTGCCGTGATAGGAGACCTGCCAATGGCCACCATCAGGATACACCTTGTCGGTCAAGTCTACAATTTCACAAGATCATTCCTGATAGGTAATATCCTTCTCTCTATGGTATTCGGGATAGCAAGCTACATCCTGATAAGGTCAGCAGCAGAAGCATACTACAAGAGGATTGAGAGACAGGAGCACAAAGATTCTTCACAGGACAGTTAACAGAAAATTTTATTAGCCTAAGGCTGAGCATCAAGGTATGCAGTCTGGCTTCTCAGAAGAATTCGTAATCGTTGATCTTGAGACTACAGGTCTCGCTCCAAAAAGAGACAGGATTACCGAGATTGCTGCTGTCAAGATGAGGGGGAATGTAATAATAGACAAGTTCGAGACTCTCGTAAACCCCGGCATAGCCATCCCTTCTCATATTACAAGGATTACAGGAATCCATGATGAGATGCTCAAGGACGCTCCCAGCATCGAGCAGGCGTTACCAAAATTCTTGGAGTTTGCTGGAACTTCCACTCTAGTGGCTCATAACGCCAATTTCGACATGGGCTTTCTCAGGCACCATGCAAGTGATAAGTTGAAGATGACAGTACTGAACCCTTCGTTATGCACTAAGCATCTCTCCAAGAAAGCAGTCCCTGATATTGGGTCAAGAGCCTTATCTTCTCTCTGTGGATTCTTCGGGATTGAGAACAAGAATGCCCATAGAGCCATGAGCGATGTTAAGGCTACATTCCAAGTCTTCAACCAGATGCGCAATATAATCGGAGAAGAACTGATTGACCATGTGGTCGAATCTCCTGGCCTTATTAGAAACATCAACCGCTGAAGCCGAGATAGTTGTCAACTTTCCTCGCCACGTCCCGCATATCTTCTATCGTCCTTTCAAGATCCTTCTCAATCTCCGATATCAGGGCGTCAAGGTTGTCTACGCGCAGATAGTATTTGTTCTTCTCGCTGACAACTATGCCAGACTGCATCAGCTTATTCAGATGATGGACCACAGTGCCACGCGAAAGGTCAAGCCTATAAGCAAGCTCATCGCTTGATATGCCCTCTTTTGACCGAGCATTCTTTATCATCTCTATGAATACCCGAAAGCATGACTGGTCCTTGTCACGCATGTTGAATAGTCCAAGAGAGGCACCGATCCACCGTAGCTCCTCGTTTATGTCGAAACCCGAAGGTTTTCGGCTGTTGATGAGGGTTATCTTATAGTTTATCCTGACCATGTTCTTATAGGTAGGAGAGATATATAATAAATTTATTGGATGTTTGTTTTTTTCTATATAGAAAATAAAAATATATCCACCGTCATATTTTTAAATAATCATGTGTTATCCGTAGCCATGTGCAGATTTCCAGGTTTCAGGCATGACAATGCTGGAAAAAGGATCATTATTTCTATGATCATAGCTTGAGCCCTGAGGTTAAGCTCGGGAAACATTACAAGGAAGACAATGGTGGGTATGAATGGCGAATTTCAATCCTTTGGACTATGAGGAAGACATCCAGAGACTATGGGACAGCAACAAGATATATGAGAAGACCAAAAAGAAGGGCTCTGGTAAGAAGAAGTTCTATTTCCTAGATGGACCTCCATACACCTCAGGACGCGTACATACAGGTACTGCCTGGAATAAGGTCCTCAAGGATTCTGTCCTCAGATATAAGAGGATGCAAGGATACGACGTTCTCGATAGGGCAGGATACGACATGCATGGTCTACCTACTGAAAACGCGACAGAGAAAAAATTAGGGTTCAAAACGAAGGACGAGATCCCTAAATTCGGAGTAGACAAGTTCGTCAAAGCGTGCAAGGACCTGAGCCAAGAAAATCTCAAGCTGATGAACGAAGACTTCAAGCGGCTCGGAGTCTGGATGGATTTCGAGAACGCATACCAGACAATTTCTAATGATTATATCGACGGTG
>CAZTTX010000052.1:0-6283 GCA_964616085.1 uncultured Methanosarcinales archaeon | reverse complement strand
TACGGCCTGAGAGCTGAAGGGTCCTATAGAGCTCGGTAACAGTATAACTCCTCTGGGCGATCTGCTCCAGGAAAGTCATCTGTTCTTTAGTCAGGAATTTGAGCATCTGTGAATTTGATTTGTTTTTCATGGCATTCTGTTCTGCCTTAAGGTATGTGTCATATTCTATGTTGGTCACTGCGGTCGTGATGTCTGAGGAGCGATAGCCTTCTTTCTTCAGACCTTCTTTAATCCGCTGGATGTCCTTGCCCTTGTTGATGAGGTCTGTTATGATGAGCACAAGGTCGCGCTGGTGGTGGTTCTTTACAGGCTTCCTCTGGGATTCGTATTCTTTCTTCTTTGCCATGTAGTTCATGGTGTCGTCATCGTCACGGGCGTCGGAGACTCCTGAGGTATAGAACACCTTCTTCATGTCGAAGAGCTTTCTCTTCTCTTCCTCCTCCTCTTCGCTATTCATGTTCCTTGCCCGTTTCACATTCTTTGACCTGCCTTCCATCTCTTTCTCTAGCTCCTGGTCATTGACACGGTTCTTCTTTATGTCTATATATGGAGCCTTAATCAGGAATGGGTTATTGTACCTCTCTGAGAGCTTGACGATGGCATGCCCAACAGGCAGCATCGAGAAATATTTCCTGCGGTCATCTCGTCTCTCTATGAGCTGCATGAGCTCTGCGGCAGCCCTTATGTCGTCAGGTAGCTGCTGCTGGAACGCGATGTTACAGGCTGAGTTACCGGAGACCACATCAGCAAGCTTCGATACGTGCTGGTCCAGACACACCAGGCTTTCTCCGAACTCCCTGATCTCTCTGAATATGGTGTCAGTGACAGACTCTTCCATGAACTGTGGCCTGTCCTTCAGGAAAATATTGTGCGCCTCATCGACAAGTATCATATGCTTGAATTGGTTGGTGAGATTGTTAGGGTCAGACTTGAGTTTCCTGAATATGTATGTCAGGATATACTGTGTGAAGAACTTCTTCTCTGAGTTAGAGAGGCCGTCAAGCTCGAAGACCACTTGGCTCCTGAGCAGCTCGTCCATGTCCATAAGCTCCTTGCCCTTGTAGTTTATGACCTCGCCGAAGCTTCCGAACGTCAGCCCATGCGCTATCCTCAACGCAGAGGTAACCCACTCATACTCTCTCGAGGACTTCTTTGATTCAAGGTCGACCTGCATCTTCTCAAGCCTGTCTTTGATCTGGTGCCAGTTCGGATAGTTCTGGCTCCCCTCATATACCTTGAAGTCCCGGTATGCCTTGTCGAGCACATCCGTGAGGATCTTATGCACACCATAGCTTGTTTGGTATGACTCAGATAGGAGGTCTGCGATGATTGTTATCCATTGCTTTGGCCCAACGCCTGGCGGAGGTATGTTTATGTTGACCTTGAAGAAGTTCTTTATGTTCTCGTTACCTATCGTGAAGACGAGTATGTTCTCGTGGGCCTTGAGCAGTGGCCTGAAACTCCTCTTCCAGTCAAAGACCAGGAAGGGCTTCTTCCGGAGTATCATGGCGCCTAATATGGTATAGGCGAAAGTGGTCTTTCCAGACCCAGACATCCCTGTGACACACATATGCCTTATCCAGTCCTGTTCCCTGAGGCAGAATGGGTAGAGCTCCTTTTCTGCATATATTATCCTGCCGAGTTGGTAGTCTCCTTTGATCTGCTCTTCCATTGGCGGCTCGAGCAGTATGTCATCATTCAGCAGGCTCTTGCCCATATGCTTATGATAGAGCGCGTGCACCATCTTCTCTACTTCAAGACGCTCATCCCTGTCAGTAGATACAGAATATTTCAGATAGAGCCTCTCGATCCGCTCGCCCATTATGGGTCTTAGCTTCCTGCAGAGATCCTCGATTGGTGTGTTGGACAGCATATCAATCACGTGTAGTATCATTCATTCCCGTCAGAGAGGAGGTCAGCATATGTGCTTTGCATGCTCTCCTGTTCCCTGAACTCCCTGAGCACTTCTCTTAGCTCTCTCTTCAGCAAAGCTATATCGCGCCAGCAGTCCAAGTTCTCTTTGATCTTTGCCTCTTCGACATTGACCATCTTCTCCTGTAGGAGTATCTCCTCCTTCAGGTTCTCTTGTGGTATCTTGTTCACGATAGAATTCATCCTGCTCAACAGGCCTTCGTAAGAGTTGATGAGCTTAGAACTCAGCTTTTCTCTCTCCTTGATAAGGTCATCAATCTCATCTATGACCTGGCGGATGTTCTGGATCTTCTCAGTATTGAGTCCATCAAGAAGCTTGTCAACACCACTCTTTTCCTTCTCGATATCTGTCAATTCCTTCTTGAGCTCTTTCATCTCATCCATGGTATCCCTCTTCATTATGGTTGTGTGATGGTGTTCCTATTTTATATATCTGGGTGCTTTAATATTTAAACTTTTCTTTTTTATTCACTATTTAGTGGTTATATTGGTTTTTATAAGAAATGAAAACCTTTAAATATGATTGGGTCTATGAATATATCAGTATACAAAAAACCACACCGGGCGGTGACTAGATGACGGATTATGACATTAAAGTAGATAGGTCCATGCCGAGAGATGCTATTGCGGCGGCGGAGGCTTCCTCTAAGAGTCTTCGCAGGGTCTTCAGGGATTCCCTCAAGATTGGCGATGAGAGGCTTCTCATCCTCGGCGACTATGGTATAGGTAGGAGGACCTCTGCACCAGCGTTAGCATATTCGTACTATCTGGCTGCCAAGGATAAGGGGCTTGATGCATCTATCGTCATGCAGAAGCCGCGCGATCGTGCTCAAGAGATATCTCCTGAGGTCCTCAGATCACTTAGGACATTGCCTAAAGATAGTGCCATAATGCAGTGCGTCTCGAACAGGCTAGGGACATTGAATGGTCTGGGCAAGAGCTTCAGGAAATACTGTAAGGCACGAGGCCATAGGTTCACATCAGCATCCAGCCTAGGTAATGTACGAGGCAAGGATTTCAATACTCTTGTTAATGCGCATAACTACAGCTATAAGTCCATGCAGAAGAGGCAGGAGAAGATTAAGAAAAAGCTTGACTCTGCAGATGAAGTGCAGATTACCACTCCAAAAGGCACAGATCTCCTCTTCAGCATCAAGAACTCCAAGGCGGTCTATAACCATGGCATATACTCCGATAGAGGCGCTGGAGGTAATCTTCCCGCGGGCGAGATATATACACCTATCAACAGGAGGAGCGCCTATGGCAAGCTGGTGGTGGACGGGAGCTCGAGGCAGAAGGATAACACTGTGCTCTGCAAAAAGCCCATTACCATGTACTTCAATAATGGTGTGGTGCAGAAAGTTAGTGGAGGCAAAGAAGCTGCAGGATTGGAACAGACCTACCGTTGGGCAGAGTCCAGGGCTAAGCATCCTTGGGGGATACGGATGGCAGCAGAGCTTGGCATAGGCCTAAATACCAAGTCAAAAGTAGTAGGGGCCACCATACTGGACGAGAAGGCGCATGGTACTGCACATATCGCCACAGGCAGCAACTACTGGTTTGGTGGTGACATAAAAGCCATAATACATCTCGACCAGGTCTTCAAGGACCCTGAGATTCGGCTTGATGGGAGGAAGTTGAATATAGCGCGCTGATCACATTCACGAAAGTCTGCAATGGCTGTAAGTGCAGTTTAAAGGCTTTCCAGAGCAAATATGGGAGGAAAACGCAAAAAAAGGTTAAAAATATAAAGGAAAAGGTGTTTATGTGTTGCGGAGCTGTTTGGTAAGTTTTTGAAAAGATAATTTATGGTTATCTGACTCGGCTTGCTTGGGTAATCAGAGATTGGTGCCAAACAGCTCCATTTTTTTCTATGCTGTTCCACTTCGTCACATTTTTATCTTACCTCTGACTTCTTGGTTTCATGTATTACGATCGCTCAATGCTTGATGGGCTGGATGAGTTGCACACAGAAATCTATGATTCTGCGATCACACGTATCAGTGAAGCCAGACGTATCGTCATGAAATTCGGCACGGATGCTGTCAGCTCTGTCTTTAATGGTTATGGCGCATCGCTAGCGAAAGATATCAAGGATGAGATGGACGAGGGCAAGGAGCTCCTCATAGTATCCTCTGGCGCCATAGGGCAAGGCAAGTCTCTTGCAACCATCGAGGAGCCTGACCCTGTGATAGAAAGGTCTGTGTACGCATCCTTAGGGCAGCCCCTGCTAATGGACAGGTGGAGGCATCTTCTTGCACAGCAAGGCATCAATGGGAGCCAAGTCCTCTATGAGAACGAGAACCTCACGGGAGAGAGCACTCACAAGGACTACATTAAGGCAGGCCTAGAAAGTATGCTGCGGAATGGTATAGTCCCGATTGTCAACGAGAATGATGCAGTCACTTCAGAAGAGATAAGGTCATCAGGACGAGCAAAGACCTTCGGAGACAATGATAATCTGGCTAGGCTGGTATGCGAGCTCGTGGATGCGGATCTCCTCATATTCTTCACTGGCGCTGGCGGAGTCTATGATGACATAGATGATAAGGACTCCTTGTACAAGGCCATATTCGCCCAGGATGAAGATTTCTATAAGAAGTTCGATGGCTCGGCATCGGCCAATGGAAAAGGTGGCCTGCGTTCAAAGCTCGAGACTTCAGAGCAACTTGCTGCCTCTGGCATACCTGTGGTGATATCCTCGCCTGCGAGAGAGCATCCTTTGAACTGCTCATTGTATGATCCTGATGGGCATACTGTAGTGGTGCCATACTTCAACGATCCTTGAATGCTTTGATGGCTTTCTTGACCTTCGGCTTGCTGTAGCCGTTGTCGATGAGCACCTTCTCAATATTCTCGAAGCTGTATCCTTTCTCTACAAGCGTCCCTATGATAGTGTTAAGCTTAGGGTCCTCCTTCTCAGGCGCCTTCTTCTTGGTCTTGGCCTTCTTCGTCTCGGGAGCCTTATCGATGACCTTGAGCTGGACTTCCACCAGGTCTCCTGGCGATACCATCCCCTTCAAAGCTTTAGGGACTACTATGATGCTATTATCGCCCATCTTCGAGATCCGCTTTGTGATTGTGATTTTTTCATCCATATTATATCTTTATTATAATAATATTATAAATATTTTTCTTTTTGCAGAGAGATCTTCAATGGATCCGAGATTCCGTAGGGTTTCCGTGAGTAATGGTTCTTGCCGTGCTCCACAATAAGCGCATGGAATTCTTTGAACACATCCACAAGCTCTCTCGCAGGAAAATGCTTCTCTAATGGCTCCTGGATGCGCTTCTTGATCTCTTCGTACCTCGTATCGCTGATCAGCCCATACTCACGCAGCATGCGCTCTGTGTACGCATCCACGACGAATTCAGGCTTACCGTAAGCGTAGAGAAGGATAGAATCTGCCGTCTCCGGCCCTATGCCCCAGACCTTGAGGAGCTCTTCTCTGCTTGGCTCAGTATTTTCAGGCACCATAGATAGGTATGCTTTGATCTTCTTCGTCTTCTGGTTGAAATATCCCGCAGGCCTTATCAATTCAGCAATCTCCTCCACAGAGGCCTTCTCGAGGCTTCTCCTGTCAAGCATGCTTTCAGAATTCAGGTTTGTGATGGCCTTCTCAGCATTCTTCCAGGAAGTGTTCTGTGTCAGTATGGCTCCAAGTATTATCTCAAGGCGCTGTCGCTCGTCCTCGAGCGATATATGGTACTCTGGCTTGAGCTTCCCTTGTGGGGTTATGGGCCACCATCCCTGCTTCCCATAGAGGCCCAGGAGCCCTTCAAACACGCGTATAATGGCTTCTGTCATGGCTTTAAGGGCGTATTAAGGCCATTTATTATTTGTGTTACTACTAAATAGAGAAAAATTTAAATAGTTGTATTGGCATTATAGGTGTTGATTGAGACATTTGTGCGCTGCACAGCATCGGGGATAAAGTCGGATTCCTTTGATTTCGGGGCTCTCAGAGCTTCTATGAAGGATGTCCGCATTTTTCTCTAGTTCTGCTTCCGGATTCTCCAGTATTTCTCGACAAGATCTTTCTGATTTTGCACGGAGAAGCCTGGAATGGCTCAAATTCTTCAGTTTCCAGCGGTCCGTTGGGCCGGTAAAACTCATCGCTGATGAGGATATCTAAACCTAAAAAGGAGGTGCTCTATGCGTATACGCAAAGAGGAGAAGCGTTTGCTCGAGCAGGCGCGCAAGAATGCTGATCGACGCTATCGGCAGTTTGTGCGTGACCACCACGAGCAGAAGCGCAAGTAACCACCGACCCTCTCCTGCTTCACAGCTTGCCTTGCATCATGGGGAGGGCATCTCTTCGAGTCTTTACTTCGGTGAGGGCTTTGAGAG
>CAZTTX010000051.1:0-6371 GCA_964616085.1 uncultured Methanosarcinales archaeon | reverse complement strand
CTTTAAAGATTTGTGGAACAACAATCCATAGACATTCAGAAAGATTTTTAAATAGCTTCAAAACACTAGGTCAGATATGGCAATAAAGCTCAATATTTCCCAGAAAGACGGAAAAAGTATCCAGAAGGAGCTCAGTGAAGAAGAGATGCTAGTGCTCCAGGGAAAGAAGATCGGCGAGACCGTCGATGGTGATCCACTGGGCTATCCTGGTTATGTCTTCAAGATTGCTGGGGGCAGTGATAAGTCGGGTTTCCCTATGAGGAAGGATGTCTCTGGATCAAGCAGGAAGAAGATCCTGACGGTCGGTGGCGTAGTCGGAGTCAGGCCGTCAAGAGATGGCATGAAGCGTAGGAAGCTCGTCTCGGGCAATACTGTGGGAGAAAGCACTGCTCAAGTGAATGTTGTCGTAGAGAAAGCTGGCAAGGGGCCACTTTTCGAAAAGCCAGAAGAAAAGGCTGAGGGTGCTGAACAGCCATCAGAGTCTGATTCTGCAAAGACAGAGGCATAAATTCTTCCAGAACATATATCTGTAGGTACTAGGTCGAGTGCTATCTAAAAGAATCAATTTTCAGCCATGTTCTCCCATACATAGACCTTATCGTTCTTCCGCACAATCTGATCCGTCTTCAGAGCAACGTTCTGTCCTTTAGATGCTGTATCAACCTGAGAATCTTCAATCATAATAGAATCCGCTTCCTGCTCCAAGACGCCTGTTGTAGGGCCAATGATAAGAGTCTGCTCGCCCTTAGTGATGCCCCTGGCTTCAATGACAATCTCTGCAGCCATCGGCGTCCTATAGAAATTCTTCACATATCCCACATATACTTTCTTCCGTGTTGCCTTTGAGCCATAACTGTCAGTGAATTCCTTAATAGGGCGACCCATATAGAACCCTGATGAGAAATCCCTGTTGTATACTGTACGGAGCCTCTCTAGCAATGCCGAACGCCTCTCTTCTGTAAGAGAACCTTCCGTTATGAGATCTAGGGCCTCACGATAGACCTCGGTCACGACCTTCACATATTCAGGACTACGGCCTCTCCCTTCAATTTTCAAGGCATCTACATAGGGTGCCACCTTTTCCAGGAAAGGCAGTATACACAAGTCTTTAGGAGAGAGAACATAATTGTCTTCAATCCTCAATACTTCATCAGTCTCGGGATCCTGGATATCATAGCTTCTCCTGCACGGCTGTATGCACTCGCCCCTATTGGCCGACTTTCCATATATTTGTTCAGACATGAAACATCTTCCTGAAACTGAAACGCACATGGCTCCATGTGCAAACACCTCAACCTGGATATCTGACCTGGTCCTTAGCTCTTTGAGCTCTTCAAGAGTTACCTCTCGTGCAAGCACGCACCTAGACGCTCCGATTGACTTGTAGAACTCAGCACTCAATGAATTAGATATGCTTGCTTGCGTACTCACATGAATCTCAAGTCCATACTCATGGGCCAAGGAAATCACCGAATGGTCCCAACAGATAAGAGCATCCACTCTAGCATCTTTCGCTATCCTGAGAATATCCTTGACCATAGGTATCTCATGTTCATATATTATGGTATTGAGAGTGAGGTAGGCCTTAACGCCAGATGCATGGCATTGTTCTACAACACTAGATATCTCATGCTGCTCAAAACTCCTGGAATTTGCCCTCATGTTAAGACCACGGACCCCGAAATATACAGCATCCGCGCCTGCAGCTATAGCAGCACTGAGCATCTCTTGATCCCCTGCTGGTGCTAGGATTTCAGGTCTCATGCCTGCTCGAATGATGCGTAATTTATATTTTTTAGCATGAGACGTATCCTAAATGAATGATAAAGAAACATATTAAAGATATATCAGAAAGCCTTAGAGAGCTAAGGAAATCTCAAAAAGCATCAAGCGCTTTCTGACCAGGAGGGAGTATGAAATCTAGCTTCTTCTGGGCATCGGTGGTGATCACCACCCCACCATCCTTTGATATATAGAAGTCCATCTCAGTCCTCACACCGAAGGGCTGATCAAGGTGCGCGAAATAGAGGCCTGGCTCCACAGTGTATGGCAGCCTATGTCTGATCTTGGAAGCATTCCTCGGTGATAAGCCCTTCTCACTCTTGTGCCCATGAACCAATCTCTGGGTCATAGAATGACCTGTACTATGCAAGAAGTATGCTCCCAAACGTCTTTTGTTCAGATTATCACGCACGACAGCATCACATCTATTCGCATGAGGAAGCTTTCCATCCTGGAGAGAATCACGGAGGAAAGTTATCATGGAATCACGAGCAGAAGCTACAGCATCGAAAGCCTCCACTACAGTATGCGATGGCCGTTTGCCGAAATAGAACATCCAGGTCATATCAGCATAAACACCGTGCGGGAGATGAGCCCACATATCAAGCAGGATGAGATTTTCACGCCTCAGCCGATGTGATCTGTTTTCCAAGTGGTGGACCTTAGAAGTGTTCTCGCCGAACGCTACAATAGGAGAATCCTTATCTGTCCGTAGTCCATAACGTCTATAACGTGATTTTACAAATCTCCTGGCGGTAACCTCATCGATTGGAGCGGAACCTGAGATGAGTTCCTTGAATTCATCCCTGATCTTACAGAGAAGTTCTGCTGCTTTCACATGAGTTGCAATAAGCTTTTTATCCATAAATATACCTTGATTGCCAGATATATAAGGTTTAGTATTTCTATCAAGCAGAAAGATAAAGGGCAGCAAAACATTTAAAACAAGACTATAATTCTTGTAGACCATGATACGCTCGCCCATATGCACTGTTGTAGGACACGTGGACCATGGTAAATCGTCCATACTTGATTACATCAGAGGGAGCGATGTCGTCAGAGGAGAAGCGGGTGCTATAACACAGGCCATAGGCGCCAGCATAGTCCCCATAGATATGATAAAAGAGAAGTGCGGAAGCCTCCTTAAGAGTCTTGATCTTGAATTTACAATACCAGGACTACTTTTCATAGACACACCGGGCCACGAGGCATTCACGACACTAAGGAAGAGAGGCGGAAACCTTGCCGATATAGCCATTGTCGTGGTCGACATCAACGAAGGCGTGAAACCCCAGACACTAGAGGCCATAGAGATTCTCAAGACATACAAGACACCTTTTGTGATAGCGCTCAATAAGATAGATAAGCTTGCAGGATGGAAGACGATGTTGGATCTTCCTGTGCAGAAGAGCATAAATAACCAGTCAGAAAAGACAATAGAACTTCTTGATACTAAAGTCTATGAGATTGTAGGAGCATTACACGAGAGATTCAGCATAAACGCTGACAGGTTTGACAGGGTTTCAGACTACACGAAGCAAGTGGCCATGATACCTTGTTCAGCAATGACCGGCGAAGGTCTTTCGAGCGTCCTGATGCTTGTGGCAGGTCTTGCCCAGAAATACCTTAATGAGGGGCTCAGCTTCAAGGTGGAAGGCAGAGGCAAAGGCACAATCCTCGAGGTCAAGGAAGATAAGGGTCTTGGAACAACTGTAGATGTGATACTCTATGATGGTAACCTCAAGGTCAATGATACCATAGTGATTGGCCATACAGAAAAACCATTCTCGACCCGTATAAGGACACTACTATTGCCAGACCCCCTTTCAGAGATGCGTGACAAGAAGAGCAAGTTCAAGCATGTGAAAGAGGTCTATGCCGCCACAGGCGTCAAGATCTGCGCTCCTGGCCTAGAAAACGCAATGTCAGGGATGCCGATACGCGCATGCGATCCGAATGAAGTGGACAAAGAGAAGAATGAGATGATGAGAGAGATTGAAGACATCACCATCGAGACAAGGTCCAACGGAGTCATCGTTAAGGCAGACACATTAGGAAGTCTTGAAGCCATGGTAAAGATACTTACAGATAATGGCATAAGCATACGTAAGGCCAGCATAGGAGAAATCACGAAATCTGACCTTGTAGAGGCAGAGGGCAACTATGAACGTGACCCTGTGACTGCTGTTGTCCTGGGTTTCAATGTGCAAGAACCAAGGATACCAGTCCCCACGAATGTGAATGTCATAACAAGCTCAATCATATACAAGATCCTTGAGGACTACCAGGCATGGGCAGATGATTCGAAGAAGAGAGAAGAAGAGAAAGAGCTTGAGAGGATGATAAGACCATGCAAGTTCGAGTACATGCTGAATCATACATTCAGACAATCAAACCCTGCTATCATAGGGGCAGACATACTCGCTGGCGTCATGAAGACAGGCATGCCCATCGTCAACGAGAAAGGGCTAATCATAGGAACGATAAAGAGTATGAAGCTTGAGAATGATTCTGTCAATAGGGCAGAAGCTGGCAAACAGGTGGCGGTTGCCATACATGGTGCTGCGGTCGGACGGCAGATAAACGAAGGTGACGTATTCTACGCAGATATACCTGAAGACCAGTTCAAGAGGCTGAAAGAGAAGAAACATCTCCTCAAGGTCCCCGAACTAGACACCATGAAAGAACTTGCGCACATAAAGAGGAAAGAAAGCCCTGTATGGGGAGTATGAACAATTTTTCTGATATCATTTCTTCTCTAGCTTAGGATAAGTGCTGGGCTCCATGAAGACTTTCATCGTCTTGACAACGATACCCTTAGGCTCGAGCATCTTATCAGTATTACAGCGCGCACGGCCATAAGCAACAAGCTCTCCTTTCAGACTCATGAGCGCTACCAACTGATCTGGCTCTATCCCATCATGGACTTCAGCTATTCCCGGAGCTGCAAGGTCTGCGCCATGACAGATAGCATCTATCGTACTATCAGTAATCCATACCTTCGGCAGATGACCGACTGCTATCTCCATAGGACGTAGCAATTTCCGTATGGGAACCTCATTATCCTCTTCTTTCCAATAATAGAATGCGTCAGCTAGGTCCTGAAGAGAGCATAACGCCTCTTCCTCACTGAAAGGACCTGCTTTAGTACGTCGCAGCTCAGCCATGTGCGCACCACAGCCAAGCTCATGCCCCATATCGTGTATAAGTTTACGTATATAGGTGCCTGCTTCACAACCCACTTTAAACAGAACATCTTGGCCTTTTATCTCGATTATCTTAAGGTAGTACACTGTACGTTCCCTGTACTGGCGTTTCACAGCAGATTTTATAGGAGGCATCTGCCGTATCTTCCCTGTGAACTTTTCAGCCGCCTGATATATCTTATACTCATCAATAGGCTTATGCAGATGCATCACAGCCACATATTCCTTGCCCGCTGTAAGAAGGGTCTGGACTATCCTGGTGGCACGCCCGATAGCGATAGGCAGGCAGCCTGTCACAGAGGGATCTAGGGTGCCCGAATGTCCTGCCTTGTCCACCCCAAGGATCTGCTGGACATATGCAGAGACCTGATGGCTCGTGGGACCTTTCGGCTTGTCTATATTAACAACACCATATTTAAGAAGCTCTTCTATAGGCCTCTTGAAGGGATCACACCCATAATTAGAATCTGATTTCGAGTCCCGTTTCTCCACTACATTGCGCTCGATCCTCTCGAATGGGAGCCGCATGTCCTGTCTCATATCAGCGAATAATCAGATGTTGTTTAAAAAGCTAACCATGTTTCCTCATCCACTTGCCTGCCACCTAATCAAGCCCTAAAGAATCCAGCAACCGCGAGAGGTCCTCGACATGGATTGCCTGGTCCTTATCTGACATGGCCTTCTCCGGTTCAGGATGCGTCTCTATCATCAGCCCATCTACGTCTACAGCAAGAGCTGCCTTGGATAGCTGACCTACATACTTCCTATCACCAGCAGGATGCGATGGGTCGAATATCACAGTCCTTGAGGTCTTCTCTTTCAATTCGATAATCGCACCTATATCTGGTGTGAACCGTAATGAGGAATCAATCTGCTCGAATGTCCTGATACCCCTAAGGCACAAGATGACATTATCGTTACCATAAGCAGAGAGATAATCTGCGGCTTTCAGGAATTCGGTCATGGTGGCACCAAAGTGCCTTTTCAGGATTATAGGTTTCTTGTCCTTTGAAGTCATAGCAGCAATTTGCTTGAGAAGACCATATGCAGCCATATTCCTCGAGCCAATCTGGACAACATCAATATACTCATAACTCTCCTCCAGATCATCAGCAGTCATCACTTCAGAGACAGTAAACATACCATTCTTCCTGGCAGCCTCTTTCAGCATCTGCGCCCCATCTTTCCCAAGGCCCTGGAATGAATCAGGACTTGTCCTAGGTTTGTAAGCTCCCCCTCTCAAGAGCCTTATACCCTTTTTTGCTAATGCTTCTGCAGTCTTTTCGATCTGCTCCTGGGATTCTACTGAGCAAGGCCCTGCAATGATAAGAGGGCGTTTCTCAAGAGATTTCATAATATCTTCCATATCTTTCACCAAGCAGA
>CAZTTX010000050.1:0-6627 GCA_964616085.1 uncultured Methanosarcinales archaeon | reverse complement strand
GGGATGTAAGTGCCAAGCTTCGGCGAGGTATTAAGTCCGCGGTTTCCAACAGTCCATTCGCTTATTTCCTGACAATCGGATCGTTTATGTGCGGTCTCTTTTTTATCACATTTTTTTCTGCACATTCTTTTGATATAGCTGTGCTGCTGTAATTTTAACAAAATTTTTTATAATGCGTTGCATTATATTGTACATGGTTGCTGGCACTAAGACTGCGGAAAAGGAACTACACGGTCGTTTCGAGGATTTTGACAATTTCTCCGAACTGCTCGAAGGCATACAACAATACAATCCCAATGCTGACCTGGACATGATACATAAGGCTTGTGTGGTGGCCTATGAGTCGCACCGTGGCCAGACCAGAGCCTCAGGGGAGCCTTTCTTCACACACTGCTATGAGGTAGCAAAGATCCTGGCATCATTGCGCATGGATTCTCATACGATAATCGCAGGCCTATTACATGATTCTGTCGAGGATACCACCGTAAGTATAAATTACATTAGGAAGGAGTTTGATGATGAGACGGCAGAGATTGTCGAGAGTGTCACGAAACTGGAACATTCTCCTGTAGAGAGCTTCAATACTGATGAGGAGGGTAAACGTGCTGAGAATATCAGGAAAGTCCTATTGGCCACATCAAAAGATGTCCGGGTCATCATAGTGAAATTGGCTGACAGGCTACACAACATGAGGACATTGAAGCACCTTCCAGAACACAAGCGTCTAGTGATTGCCCAAGAGACCATGAACATCTATGCTCCTATCGCACAGAAGCTAGGGATAAACTCGATGAAGGCAGAGCTTGAAGACCTTAGCTTCAGGTTCTTGGATAATAAATCCTATACTGAATTCAAGAATAAGATCAACAAGAAACGGGAGCAGAGAGAGATGGAAGTAGAGGACATCATAGGCGATGTCAAGCAAAGATTGGCTAAGGATGGGATCCATGCTGAAGTGCATGGAAGGGCCAAACACTTCTATAGCATCTTCAAGAAGATAAGCAAGAAGAACAAGGAATTCAATGAGATATATGACCTCATAGCCATCCGTATCATAACTAAGAATATCAAGGATTGTTATGCTACCTTAGGCATCGTCCATGAGATGTGGAAACCCATGCCGGGCAAGTTCAAGGACTACATAGCTGTCCCCCGTTCCAATGGATACCAGAGCCTACATACTACAGTGATGGGGAGGCATGGCAGGATCCTAGAGGTACAGATAAGGACTGAAGAGATGCATCTTGCGGCAGAGCAAGGCATTGCTGCACATTGGAGATATAAGGGTACCGACTCAGATAAGAAGTTCGATAAGCAGATAGAATGGCTCAAACAGATACTTGATTGGAGGCTTCATTCTGCTGACGCCAAAGAATTCATCGAGAACATGAAAGTCGACCTTTTCGAGCGTGAGATATTCGTATTCACACCGAAGGGCGATCCCATATCATTGCCAGAAGATGCGACGCCTGTGGATTTCGCTTATGCGGTTCACACTGATATAGGGCGTCATTGTTCTAAGGCCAAGGTCAATGGGAGCATAGTGACATTAGACACTCCCCTCAAGCCTGGCGATATAGTTGAGATAATCACACAGAAGAATGCTAAGCCTAGCAGGTCATGGCTGGGTTTCGTCAAGTCTGCGAGCGCACGGAGCAAGATAAAATCTCAGCTGAGCATCAAGGTCAACCAGGATCCAAAGCGGTTGAGAGAAGAAGAAGAAGAGAGACGGAAGGAAACACCTGATCTCAGCGGCATGAATATATCTGTGGATGGTAAGAAGTATCCCGTCAAGATATCCAAATGCTGCAATCCTAAGGTCGGAGATGACATAATAGGATTCCGTACAAAGGATGGCAAGGTTGCAGTCCATAAGAGAGATTGCGACAATGTATACCTCTATGATGAATCTAAGAAAGTCAATATAACCCTGCAGAACATACGTCCTGAGATATCCCGGCTGGCGATTGTCTTGAAGGATGAGATCGGTGCCATAGCAAAGGTCCTTTCGTTGATATCTGAAGAGCATCATAATGTCCTTGAGGTCAATACCAAACCCAGCAAGTCGAAGCAGGTCATGATGAGACTGGAACTTGAACGTGGGGATAAGGATATTGAGAAGCTCATCTCACGCATAAAGGCTCTTGACGTGGTCATGTCAGTGCAGAAAGAGAGCTGAGGTATATATAATAAGAAGCGTAACTATATAGTTAATATAGGTCATGTATTTATTTATGTTCTCTTTTCATATACTTCGATGGTGTATTGCCTAGGCATTGATGAATCCAATAATGGACGATTTCCCGAGATACATGCCGGCGTATTCACCAACCACAGTCCAGATTGGCGCAAAGGAGAATTCTGCAAGCATAGGAGGAAGACATTGTCGATCGATAGTGTGCTCCGTGAGAACAATCTCAACAGGATATATAGGCATACTCTTACTCCTATTGAACATACGAAAGTGCTTGGCAAAGAAAGTCTTGTCTTGGTGTCCATAGCTGAACTTATCAGATGTTTCTTTGAAGAGGATATCCCAATCGAGGCCACGGGCGGATATGATAATCTTGAGAAGGTGCTCATTGATGGCAATAAGGATCAGTATGGTAGGGACAAGCTCAAAGAGCTCATTCACCCTTATACTCCTAAGATTGAGTTCATACCTGGCGGTGACAAGAAATATCGGATAGTGAATCTTGCAGATATGACTGCCTATCGTCTATTCAGGGGCTATACTACAGGCAGTAAAAGTGTTGATGAAAGGCTAGGCGCGACTCTTCTCACTCCTCGTCTGGAAGATTACGTAGATTTCTTCAGGCAGGATCGACGGATCTATTAGCAAGAACTCGCAAATTTTTTAAACGATTCCGTCCGTCAATCTTCTCTGGTGATTTGTCCATACCTGAGTGATCCACATGGTTGAGATTTTTGTTTTGATTGTTGTCGGTCTGACGATGCTTTCTGTGGTATGGCTCATCAGACGCATCTTGAAGGAGAAAGAGGGCACTCCTGAGATGAGGCGCATCTCGAAGGATATCTGCGATGGCGCGTACGCTTTCCTTTCAAGAGAGTATAGGATCCTGTCTATGTTCGTATTGATAATAGCTATTCTACTGTATATCTTCATCGACGTCAGAACTGCTATCTCATTCGTTTTTGGCTCTTTACTTTCTGCTCTTTCAAGTCTTATCGGGATGAGCATAGCTACTAGATCCAATGTCAGGACTGCCAATGCTGCCCGTAAGGGTCTTGCTCCTGCATTGAGGATAGCGTTCTCTTCAGGTATGGTGATGGGGATGAGTGCGGTGGCACTAGGCCTTTTTGGTGTTGTAGCGCTCTACATGATCTTCGGCAAAACTGAGCCAATATATGGTTTCGCACTAGGTGCCAGCTCGATTGCCCTCTTTACCAGAGTAGGTGGTGGCATATACACAAAAGCTGCTGACATGGGTGCAGATCTTGTAGGTAAGTTAGAACGCAGCATACCAGAGGATGACCCTAGGAATCCTGCAGTCATTGCTGATAATGTCGGAGACAATGTGGGTGATGTGGCAGGCATGGGTGCTGATCTTTTCGAAAGTTATGTGGGTAGTATAATCGCATCCATGACCATCGGGGCTGTGGTGTATGGGAAGATTGGGGTGCTGATGCCTCTGACGCTTGCTGCTGTAGGGATTGTAGCATCGTGGCTTGGAGCTGTCTTTGTAAAGGTCAGGCGTGATGATGGTATACATCGCTCGATGAAGAGAGGTATAATGATATCATCGCTTCTTGTTGCTCTTGCTTCACTCGCATTAAGCCAATCCCTATTCGGTGAAATGGCTATCTCTTATGCTGTCTTGGCAGGAATCATTGGTGGAATATCTATCGGATACGCTACAGAATATCACACATCTTATGATCACGCCCCTGTACGTAATCTTTCTAGGTCATCTGAGACTGGAAGTGCCACTAATATCATAGATGGCTTGGCGTTAGGGATGGGTAGCACCTTATTCCCTGTACTGGTCATATCAGCAACCATACTCATAGCGTACTATTATGCCGGTCTCTATGGAATCACCATCTCGGCAGTCGGGATGCTCAGCACATTAGGTATCTCTCTTGCAGTAGATGCTTATGGACCTGTG
The DNA here is from genome assembly GCA_964616085.1 of uncultured Methanosarcinales archaeon. GTDB lineage: Archaea > Nanobdellota > Nanobdellia > Woesearchaeales > CAZJJJ01 > CAZJJJ01. The sequence continues at coordinate 2,497 of CAZTTX010000050.1, read as the reverse complement.
GCAGATAATGCTGGTGGCATCGCACAGATGGCCAAACTTCCCTCTTCAGTCAGGAAACGTACTGATTTCTTGGACTCAGTAGGTAATACAACTGCAGCAATCGGAAAAGGTTTTGCGATAGGTTCTGCTGCACTCACAGCATTGGCGTTCTTCTCTGCATTCAATACAGCAACTGGTGTGAGTGTCATATCATTGACTGAGATGACTGTCTTCGTCGGGCTTCTAATCGGTGGGTTGATGCCTTTCATCTTCGCTTCTCTTACCATGAGGGCTGTAGGTCGATCGGCATACAGCATGATAGATGAAGTCAGGCACCAGTTCAGTTCTGACAAGAGGATACGCAACGGGAAAAAGAAACCAGACTATGCTAGATGTATAGATTTATCAACAAGAGAAGCATTATGCCAGATGATCTTTCCTGGCCTGTTAGCTCTTCTTGTACCTGTAGCAATCGGTCTGCTCTTGGGTGCCGAAGCATTGGGCGGTCTTCTTGCAGGTTCGCTTATAACAGGAGTGTTGCTGGCCATTACTATGGCGAACTCGGGAGGCGCGTGGGACAACGCCAAGAAATACATAGAATCCGGCAAACATGGTGGAAAAGGCTCAGACGCCCACAAGGCTTCTATAATAGGAGATACTGTAGGGGATCCCTTGAAGGATTGTAGCGGACCTTCAATCAATATACTCATCAAGCTCATGGGGATAGTCTCTCTTGTGCTGGTCCCGTTGTTGGTGCTATGAAGACCCTTGATTGGGCTTTGTTCAAAATAACATGAAAAGTATACTGGCCTACGAGAGTGTCCGGAGGAGCTACCCTCTCTCGTCAGCCGCCATGTGGGATTTCTTAATCCCACACCCGCCGACGGCTACGGCCACTATACAACGCAATTATTTTTTGAACAGAACCCTTGATTGATAAAATATATAAATATTCATCCCACAGGATTACCTATGGGAATCTTGGAAGAGATTGAGGGTAAGCTCGAGGATTACGAGAAGGTTGTAGGTTCTGAGGACATCAATGAATTGGTCGAATATGCAAAGGAGTCTGGCGCTAAAAGAGTGTTCATGATCAACTCCACCAAGAATGGCGGTGGTGTGGCAGTGCTTCTTAATAGCATAGTGCCGATAATGAACAATCTCGGCATCGAGACATTATGGCTTGAGCTGAAAGCAGATCCCAGTTTCTTTGAGACCACGAAAGCTTTCCATAATGGCCTTCAGGGCGAAAAGATATCAGATGCATATGAGAAAATAGAAAATTACACCAAGTTCTATGAAGAGGAACTCGAGGATTACAATCAGCACATATTAGAATACCTCAACAATCTCAGGGAAGGGGATATGGTTGTCATACACGATCCTCAGCCATTGGGTCTAATTAAATACAGGAAAGATGATGGCTCTAAATGGATTTGGAGATGCCACATTGACACAAGCAATCCTAATGAAGACATGTGGAACTTCGTGCATACGATGGCTGAAAGGTACGATGCAAGGATAGTCTCGAGAGAGGCTTTCAAGCATGGTGATCTGGACTGGGATGTGATACCTCCATCCATAGATCCTCTCGTGACCAAGAATAAGGAACTTGATCCTTCGAGGATGCAGGAGATTATTGAAAGCTATGAGATTCCTCAAGATAAGCCAATGATATCTCAAGTTTCCCGGTTCGATAAATGGAAGGATCCTGTGGGTGTCATCGAGTCCTTCAGGAAAGCTCGCAAGAATGTGGACTGTTCTCTCGTACTGGTATTTGATGGCGCTTCCGATGATCCGGAAGGCGATATGATGCATAAGATGGTTATGGACGCCATAAGTTCTGGGGAGTATGCTGATGATATCCATCTTGTACGCGGTGATCGTGAGGATGTCGTCAATACTTTTCAGGCTGCATCTTCCATAGTGATGCAGAAATCGCTGAGGGAGGGTTTCGCTCTGACTGTGTCAGAAGCATTATGGAAAGCCACCCCTGTTATTGCTACAAGGATAGGTGGGATTCCTCTGCAGGTCATCGATGGGCATAATGGGCATCTTATTGAGCCTTACAGCTATGGCGTACATGACAGTAAGAGGTCTGAGCATATAGATGCAGCAGCAGCAGCTATCGTAAGCATCTTGGGTGATCGGGGTAGAGCTAAGGAGATGGGAGAGAATGCGAAGGAGCATGTGAAGAAGAATTTCCTTGTGACCAGGCATGTCAAGGACTATCTGGCGTTATTCAAGCGGCTTGCTGCTGAGGAGAAGGTCCCTGAGCCCGTTATCGAGACTGGAAGCCAATGATCTTCCTTCTTTTTATTACGGCTTGGGTCTAATACAAGTTGAATGAAATTCAACTGTACAGACAAATCTTTCTGATTTGTCTTGTACCCCGCAGCTTTGCTGCGATAACTTCAAGCCGTAATGACAGAAAATATCGGTCGCAAAGCGAGAAAATGGGTTTAATACAAGTTGAATTTCATTCAACTGTACAGACAAATCCTTCTGATTTGTCTTG
>CAZTTX010000049.1:0-6895 GCA_964616085.1 uncultured Methanosarcinales archaeon | reverse complement strand
AGTGCCCGTCGGGCTCATAACCCGGAGGTCGGTGGTTCAAATCCACCCTTCGCTATTTCTCAATGGGCTTCTGGATTTGAACTTATTCCACAGTTGGGTGTCTTTGAACATACGCAATAATCTTTGATTGTCGGCACCAATCGTCACTTTGTTCCTCCTGGAATCCACCCTTCGCTAATTCTTAAAAGGTTCCTGAGAATCTTTTTAAATAGAATTTCACTACTATACAACATGATCGGAAAGGTATTGAAGAAGGCATTAGGTATTGAGAATCTTGAGAATCAAGTGGAATTCCTGCAGAACCGTGTCTCAGAACAGGATAACCTGATCATAAATGCTGCAAAACAGAGAGAATTGATAAAGAAGAGCACATCTGAAAGGGAGTTGAGCGATGCTGTCACAGATTTCCTCAATGAATCGGATATTGAGATAACTCCAGAGAACAGCCAGGATGCGCTTGCTGCCATGGATGCTGCCGAGGCAGTAGAGAGGTATGGTTTCAAGAGATTCAACCCTGAGCACGACGGTAATGCGATAAGATCATCCGTAATCCCTTTACGCGAATTCGCAGAGAACCCCGAGAAGTATATACATAAATCTGCCAAGAATGCATTCTCTTTTCCGCTTTCCTTGAATTACAGGGAGGTTGAAGATATTTTCAAGAGATTCGATAATATAGGGATTTATTACCAAGGTTTGGGAGAGTCAGATTTCCGTTCACTGGAAAAATCTATCGAGGGGTATTCCCAAGATTCTAGAGAAGTATCAAAGACGTTATATAATGCCTTGACATTAGCCCGCGTGAACAAGGAGTTTTCCGACAAAGGATTGCGTATAGACCCATTCGACTTCTTGCAGAACTATGATGGCCTTACCGAGTTCATAAAGGAAAGCCCACTTGAAGAAGAGAGGAAGAGAAAGACATTAGAAGCATTGGCTCTTTCAAAAGCTGGTTTCGTAGCCGGGTTTGAGATAATTTCCAAGGCAAAGATAATGAGCACGGAGGACTTGGTATCATATGAGGAGCCCGAAGAGTCTGAATATATCCAGCTGAAGAACGAGGGGAGGACAGATGGTGAAAAGCTCTATGAAGACATAAAAGATAAGCTGCTTAGTGACATGAGAGGGATGCGCGACTACGACATGGATGAGCTTCTTCCTATACGCTCTGTCGAAGAGTTCAGGAGGCTCGCATCTGAGCGGACAGCAGAGATTGTCGCACGTGATGGAACAAAAGGGGGATTGACTTCTTCCTTCAACAAGGAAATATCAGAATATACCCCTGCAGAAGCAGTGCTCATGTCCTGCTATTTTGCGAGGAACATCATCAAATCCTACAAGAAAGACGAAGATTCTATCATTGATCGTGTAAGAGGGATTATGCCTTCAGGTGTCGAAGGGAAATGCACAGATTATACAGGCCTGGCATTACATTATCTCCGTGAGTTCTTAGTTCCACTTAATCCTGAAAGGTTCAAGCATTGGGATTTCGGGTATGAGGTTGACAGGATTGGTTTTGGCTACGACCATTGCTACATGAAAGCGATTCATGAGAATCCCGATGGGAGTCATGATGTGTTCTTCATAGACCCTACATCACTGAGTTCTCTAGACCTTGAGAACCTGAAGACCCCTGAGAAAATAGCAGAGTACGCCTCGACAGAGAACCATCCTGTGAAGATAATACGAGACGCTGAAGATCTTCTCTATGACAAGCTAGAATCATAGATCATAATTGTAGAGGTCTACCATAGTCTCATTCACTACCCGGTCCACATAGTTCCTGGTCTCGTTTGAGAATCCTATGCCTTGATGGCCGTTCCTCGGTATGCCCTCTACAGTCCTACCATCCCATTGACCGTTCTCGATCCAGCCCCTGACACGATTAGGCCCCACGTTATAAGCGGCGATAGAGCTTATGAGAGCGCTTGTCTCATCATCATGGATGTCCATGAAACGCTCGTAGAGGCTGTTGAAGAATCCGAGAGCCACAGGCAATGCCTCCATAGGATCCTCAAAATGCCCATGGTACTTCGGTATGAGCTGCCACATCGTCTGTGCGCCCATGCTGGAGACAGCACCATTATCGAAACCGGATTCAGCAGAGGCTATCGCCATAGGTATCCTGGCATCTATGCCATTATTCTCGGATATCTCTAGGATATCGCTTATATACTCATGGGAGCCTGGACTAGACCTATTTCTCAAGAACTCTTCTCTTTGGCTTCTATCCATATCCTCATATCTCATGGAGTCTATAGAATCATCTGATCGTTTAGGTATTGTGATGATATCGGCATAATCAAGCCTTGCGAGTCCACCGTTAGCTTCCCTTATCTCATCAATCTCGATCCCGGCGTATCCATTGGCAATACCCCATAATGTCTCTCCTCTCTCCACTGGGTGTCGGATGTAACCATCGCCTTCTCTTGAGGGTAGCTCTGCAAGATAAGGCTTGTCCTGGTTACCAGTCGGCTTAGGCGCATCTTCTATTATATCCTCTAGCGAAAAGACTTCTGAGCCATGAGTCGGCTGTGGAGCATAATGTGACTCTATAGCTACAGCAGGCTTCTCCGCGTCAATGAGCTCAGGAGACTCTCCTATGCCCATACCATATACAAAAGACAAAGATGCCACTGAAGCAGCAAAAATGCTCCCTGTCACATACTTCATCATTTTCTTTCCGTCCATGAGCCGAAGCGGAAAGTCCCAATATTTAAAGCTTGTGTTTTGTGACCACTATTGAGTGACACAAACAATAAAAACCAAAAGATCTAATCATAAATCTCGTAAAGTGTGTGGCTTTCGCTGTGCTCAAGCCCACAAGATTTCGAAGAAGTGGGGCCCCGAGGATTTGAACCCCGGTCTCTACCACCCCATGGTAGAATGATACCAAGCTACACTAAGGCCCCTTGTATTTTGAGTGTCCCATGGCTATTTTTAATTCTATCGGAGAAAGATTTATATTCATATCGTATATCATCATCGTATGGCAAGGAAAGTCAATAGGCGCAAAATTACTGCAATGATCTCCTTATTGGTAGTCTTTGTGGCTGTGCTAGGAGTTGGAGTGAATATGCTGGTTGACACACCTGATGAGAGTGTGACAGACGATTCTGACGATTCTGATGACGCAGAAGATACTGATGATGAGCCGGAAGAAGAGATTGGGGAATTCCAAGCCCACATGATAAATGTTTTCTCAGGATGCTATGAGCAGGAATTCTTCCACGAGACAAGAATGGACTATGGGAATGGAACATTCTATATCAACATCACTGTTGACGAGGATGACAGAGAGAGGAGGGTAGGAGACTCTGCAGACTGTACTGAAGAATACTTCGGCAATCTCAATTTCTCAGTGAACCTGACATTCTACGATCTTGATGACCGAATGTACCAAGCGCTCTATATGGACTGATTACCTTCTGAGAATCATTCTTTTGACTCCAGGACTACAACACCATAAGGCGCTATGAAAGAAAGTTTGACTTCCCTGTCTAGAACAGCAAAACTCTTGCTGGGCCTATTCTTTAGTATCTCAGGATAAGATATCATGCCGAAACCAGAATACTCAAAGAGGTCACTATTCAACACCACCTTATAGTCTGACTTATCGGTTACTCCAACCTTATATTCCATGTGCTCCCAAGAAGATAAGTTGATGACTATAACAAATTTCTTCCCGCCCCCTGCACGTTGGACAACAAGAATCTTGTTACGTTCGTCAACATTCAAGAATTTCCTGTTCTTCACGTTCTTCGGCCAGAAGGCCTCATGCTCCATGATCTCATTGATTCTTCTCTTGTATCCTAAGCAGTTCTTGCTCACCTGGTTGAAGGTCAGATACCAGTGGATGCTACTGTCATGCTCGAACGTTCCCTTCTGTAGCAAGAAAGACTGCGCCAGATCTAATGTCCTACCTTCACAGCAAAAGGAGATAATGGCCTCCATAACCTTTATTTTGCCTAAGGCATGTATGTGGTTTGACGGGTCCTTACCTGCCATAGTATCATAAGCATAAGAGCCCGTCGCCCTCTCTGCCATAAGGCCTGCTGCTGCGTCATGGTTATGGAAGTCTGCAAGCGTCGAATTAGATTGTCCCCACTCCTTCTCCTCAGTGATGTCCCTGAAACGCCAAGGGCTTATCTTCTTCGCATCCTTGATCATGAAGTCCTTATGAAGATAGTAAGTTAATCTACTGCTGTTGTATGCGGTAGCACCAAGAGCCCTTTTGTCCTCATGGAACGGTACGACCAGCATCTTGGCATTGTCCTCATGGAAATAGTGTGCCTCAAAGTTTATCATGGCCTTCGGGTTGTACGAATAGACCTCTCTGTTGAGCTCACGCAGAAACCTTCTGCCATTTGGCCGTTCGTCTCCCTGGCCTGACTCTCCGAAACGTATGATGCCATCAACATTATCTATGCGCAACCCATCTATCTTATAATGCTTCAGCCAATGTATGCAGCTGGATATGAAGAAGTTCCTGACATTGCTGTTGTCGAAATCAATACGCATCGTGCCCCATGAGGTCTCTTCTTTCATGTATAGCTCATAGCCATGACGAGCCTTCCATTGGTGTATCCCGTTATCACGGCACTCCTGTCCGAAGATGCTGAAATCCTTGAAAGGGAGATGGCCCAACACAAAATCTCCGATGACAGCAATCCCCAATGCGTGACACCTGTCCACCATCCTCGCCATATCATCAGGCGTACCCCAATTCTTCTGGATAGCATACTGGAAAGGAACAAGATATCTGTATTTCCAGTTGTCACCATCTATGCTTTGTGCAAAGGGCAAGAACTGGATGGTGTTGAAGCCGAGCTCTTTGACATGGTCAAGAATCCCAGAGTCCGCTATGAACCTATAATAATCTTTTTTGGGAATATCCCTTCCGCAAAGACCTGTCTTGTGGTCCTTCCAGTGTGCTATCAGGCCAGGTAAATCTGTCTGCAAGACCTTGACGCTGCGCTCGTGGTTGTCTATAAAACCATGCTTAATCTGATAAGCACTTGGGTCCCCATGGTCCCAGAAGATAGTGTTGCCCTCATCATCAAAATAATGTCCGGCAGGATCCTGTCTATACCTATCATCGACAAGGAATTTGTACTTAGAGCCATGCTCCAATGATGTGGTGCTTATGGTTGCAAACATGCTATGCTCATCGTGCTCCATCTCGTAGTCTGCAAGGTTGCCATCCTTGCCCCAGGCGTTGAAATCGCCCACAAGATATGCCTTGCATTTTGGATTGTCTATGAGAAGACTCAGTCTGACCTTGCTTGCCTTGCCATGACTGTCGCGCGATAGTACAGAAGGTCCGAAATCCGACACCCAATCATCAAGGCACCTCTCAGGCTCCTTCCCCACCAGCTCTTCCCATTGATAGAGCGCCCCCATATACAAAGAATCTCTGCAGTGAATATTTAAAAGTTTCTCAAGGCAAGGATATACAATCAAATGATTTATATAGTGAGGAAGCCAAGAAAGGAACATGAGTTTCCCTAGCCTTGCACAAGAGGCTTTCGTATCGTGGCTGTGGCTATTCGGGGCTCCCATCAGGGACCTCAACATGCTATGGATCCTTGTCCCTATCTGGGTATCATGGTTCTTCACAGAGTTCTTCCAGGAGAAGCGTGGCACAGGCTTCGGGAACGCCATCACTAACGGAGGTGTATCCATCTGGGTCGCTATCGATTGGACACGGTATCTGACAAACAGTTTAAGTGGTGGCGAAGCATCAATGGGTGCATCAATATACATCAAATTCGCGCTCTGTGCATTCCTCCTGATATATGGTATTATTGTGATAGTGAAAGGGTTGAAGCGTGATAAGTTCGCAAGCATCGGTGGCAGGATACGTGTGATAACATACATTCTAGTAATGTTCACACCCATCATATACGGCACTGCAGACATCAATGTCATGAACATGACAGCAATCCTTGTCTTCTTCCCGATATTCTACTTCGTGCTTGAGGGAGTTGACAGGATAGTACCAGACTCTAAGGCATTGGCAACAGATAAGGACATCCCTGACTCGAAAGCTGAAAGCAGTGCTAAACCATCGGATCCTTTCGCTAAAGATGCGTTTGGCACACAAGCTCCTGGGGAGAAACCCACACAAGGTATCGACAACTCTCAAGATAATCCATTCGGTCCAAAAAAAGAACCAATGGGTCCTATGAATAATCCTCAGAATCCTTCGCCAGGACCTCAGCGCAGACCACAGCCAGGATTTATGCCAGGGCAAAGTGCAAAGCAAAGGCCTCCTGGACAGCAACCGCCTCAACGACAGGGTATGCCTCAAGGACAACAAGGCATGCCGCAACAACAACCACAAAGACAGCAGTACCAAGAGCCTGACTTTGAGAGATTGCCTGACAGAGATAAGATGAAGAAGAACCCTTTCGCATAGCCATAATTTTCATACGAGCAAAGTACTTGCTAAGATATTGAAAACACTTAAAAACATCATAGACATCTTCTTATCCATGAGACAGCTCGGTATGGATGAGGCAGGCAGAGGGCCAGTGATTGGTCCCATGGTGATAGCCGGCGTAGTGCTTGACAAGGAAGGGGAACGGAAGCTTAGAGATGCTGGAGTTAAGGACTCGAAGATACTGAGTATAGAGAAGCGTAGGACACTAGTAGACACTATCAAAGAAAATTCCATATCACACAAGATTATGATACTCGAGCCGAAAGATATCGATGCTGCATTGGAGTCTCGTAGCAGTAATCTCAACAAGTTCGAGATGCTTAATATGGCCATGATAGCTAACTCTCTCTCTTCTGATGAGATTGTAATAGACTCGCCAACGAACAGCATGGACAAGTTCAGGAACGAGTTCAAGGTATTCCTGAAGGACAAGAACAGGAAGATAATACT
>CAZTTX010000048.1:0-6981 GCA_964616085.1 uncultured Methanosarcinales archaeon | reverse complement strand
TCAGCAAGCTTTATTAATGACATTCAATGCCAAAAGGTTATGCGTATATTCGATCTTGTGCATGCCTATCAGCCCTTCTTCGAGGGCGATATACCGGATTGGGTCGTGAAGAACATGGAAGAGGTCTTCCTTCCGCTCTCAAGAGCTATGTCTGCAGGTCTTGCACGTCATACTGTGCAGATACAAGGCTGGACGTTGGATTCCTGGGCAAGCAACCACAAGACAAAATATATGTTCGCAGAGATTGCTGAGAATATACGTTCTGCAGTCCGCAGTGGTTATGTAGATCTTGCCTTCAGCGCCTATTCTCACCCTATCCTGCCATTGCTCTCGAATAATCTCGTCACTCTTCAGATTGAGGAGGATTATAAGACAGTGCTCAAATATCTGGGTGAACCAAGATTGTTCTTTCCTCCAGAAGGTGCTATAGACAGGAGAATTCTCAATATAGTGCATGACTCTTTTCCTGGAGTTATGGTCATGGCACCTGACAGATGTTTCTCTGATGACACCATGTCGGGATTTTTCGAATATAACGGCGCTAGTCTTGTAGTTTTTCCAGTGGTGGTGAAAGATGCTCTAATGGGCGCATCTTATTTTGAGAAACCACCACTGTTCGTGCCTCATGAGGTGGAGTGGGAGGATGCCAGGAAAGCCCTGGAAGATAGTGGAGCCCTAGAGAACTTCTTTGACCAGCTTTCATTGCAGGATGCTATAATCGCAAGAGATATGGAGAACGGCGGTTCGAGGGATTTCTTGAAAGAGTTAGGTCCAAGGATGCGTGATGTACCCGCTCTTGTGGATTCGTCCCGTGCCAAGAACCTTCTCAGCGAAGCAGAGAAGAGCTTCGAAATGCTGACAGGACAACTCCGACCTGCGTCTTGGGAGCCCCTCTCGAATCCTGAAGATCCTTTTCCTTTCTGGTCACCACAAGGAGAATACTATGAATTCCTTTCCTTCCAACAGAAGGAGCTCGTCGATGATTGGTTGGAGCTTGTAGCGTTCTATGATGAGCTTGTCATCGAAAAGGGTGATAGGGAAGTCTTCAAGACCACCGCGCCAATCATAATATCGTGTTTCCCTTGGCATTTCACTACACCTCTCGAGTGGAACAACAATCTGGGCTTCTCGCAATATATCCTGGAACATTGCATAAAAAGGTATTTTCCTATGCTCTACAGGGACGAGAAGGATGAGAAGAAGATGAACGGTATCGTTTCTAGGATCGAGATGAATCTCAATGATCTGCAGACCTTAAGGAGAAAGAAGATTAAGCTATGATGGCTCATCAATTGAGAAATGTTGGCTAGACAACCATAAACTTTATTAACGGGATTCTTACCGACTCATTTGCGAAAGAGAACTAAGGTGAGTGTGAAGAGTGGCACAGACAGCAGAACAGATGGCCAAGAGCCAGAGAGACATATCTATTGCAGAGTTCTTCGAGAAGAATAGGCATCTTCTCGGCTTTGATAACAAGAGGAAAGCTCTCTTGACCACAATAAAAGAGGCTGTAGACAATTCTCTCGATGCCTGTGAAGAGGCAGGGATATTACCTGAGATCATAATCGAAGTCATTGACATGGGCAATGAACGCTTCCGTGTCATAATAGAAGACAATGGTCCTGGAATCGTCAGGTCCCAGATACCGAAGATCTTTGCTAAGCTCCTCTATGGCTCGAAATTCCATCGGCTGAAGCAGAGCCGAGGACAGCAGGGTATAGGTATCTCTGCATCTGTAATGTATGGTCAGCTCACTACAGGCAGACCTGCAAAGATAACCTCAAAGACTGCTTCAAGCAACGTCGCCCATTATTTCGAGCTAAGGATAAATACGCAGAAGAATAAGCCAGAGATACTCAGGGATGATGAGAAAGAATGGAGGAAGGAGCATGGGACACGGATTGAGATAGACCTTACCGCTAACTATCTGAAAGGCAGTCAATCTATCGATGAATACATCCGAGAGACTGCGATTGTCAATCCTCATGTGACCATAATATATACCACTCCGAAAGCGGAGCAGGTAATATTCCAGAGGGCCAGCGAAAAGATGCCGACTGAGCCCAAAGAGATAAAACCGCATCCGTATGGTGTAGAGCTGGGCACACTCATCAAGATGCTAGGCATAACACCTTCCAGAACAGTCCAGAATTTCCTGACTACCGAGTTCAGTAGGGTTAGCTCGGCCTTGGCAAAGAAAATCTGTGAAAACTCACGCATACCACCTAATACAAAGCCTACTAAGCTCAGTAGACAACAGGCAGAAGACCTCTACAAGGGCATAAATGAGACCAAGATAATGGCTCCTCCTACTGATTGCATCGCGCCCATAGGATCTGAGCTCATAGAGAAGGGTATCAAGAAGGAGATTGAAGCGGAATTCTACTGTTCTGTTACCAGACCGCCGAATGTCTATCGAGGTAATCCGTTCGTGATAGAAGCAGCTATAGCATATGGTGGTGATATCCCTGGCGACAAGCCCGTAGAGATCCTGAGATTTGCCAATCGTGTGCCTTTATTGTATCAGCAAGGGGCCTGTGCATGCACGAAGTCTGTCATCGATACCAATTGGCGTTCTTATGGGATGTCGCAGTCACAACGTTCCCTACCTATAGGTCCTGCGATGGTCATCATACATCTTGCCTCTGTCTGGGCACCCTTCACCTCTGAAGCCAAGGAAGCGATCGCCCATTATCCTGAGATAATAAAGGAGATGAAACTAGCACTCCAGGAATGTGGCAGGAAGCTTGGTGTTTATGTATCCCGGAAGAAGAAAGTTGGAGAGGAGATGAAGAAGAGGTCCTACATAGAGAAGTACATGAAATATATTGGAGAAGCATTGAATGGGATACTGGGAGAGCAGGTCAACCCTGACATGGTGAACGATATACTCAAAGAGCTCCTTGAGAAACGCTCTGTTCCGAAGCTGAAGCACAGGGATGTATCTGAAGATGTATCTGAGGATTCATATCTTGATAATGACGACGATGAGGATGATGATGAGGACGACAAATATAGTGGTGATGAGAATGAATCTTCCTCAGAAGATATTCATGAAGACGGGGAACATGACGACCGAGAAGAGGATCTCGAGGACCCTGCTGATAAATATGAAGGGCAACAATCGCTGAATAGGTATTGAAGATGGCAGAAGATATAATCGAGAAGATTGATGGTGTTGCACGTAGGATACATGAGATGATCCTGAAGCGTGAGAAACCTGACCTTAGGCTGCCGATACGTTCACTTGATAATGTCAAGTATAATCCTGCGGATGGTTTCTTTGAGATCTCTGGGAAGGAGAAAATACGTACCCTTACAGCGTCCACTGTCAAGACTTTTTCCCAGACCCTGCTGATGATGAAAGAGTCCAAGAACCTCGTCAGGACAGATGACCAGGCCACCAAGAGGGAAATGTATTATATCTCTAAGAACTGGGGTGACGCCCGTTTCAAGGATCAGCCAGAGTCTGACTCTGTGATGGATGACATAGAGGCCATGCTTCATGTCAATAGGGAGCAGATGTGCTTCATCCCTGAAGAGAAAGGGGGTGCAGTGGCAGGCCAGCTTACAGTAATAGACACAGATAGTGAAACTGGAGAACGTATAGAGATAGACTGTACAAGATTTGCTAGTGGAGCATACTCAGTCCCGTCAAAGGTAGAACACCTTGAATTCAAGACTAATGCGGAATTCATCCTTGCAATTGAGACATCTGGCGCCTTCGAGCGACTGAACAAGCATAAGTTCTGGCGAAAGAAGAACTGTATCCTAATCGCAATGGCGGGCGTGCCCACAAGAGCCACACGGAGATTCATAAGAAGGTTGAGTGATAGCACAAGTCTTCCTGTTTTTGTTTTTACAGATGGTGATCCATATGGTTATCTCAATATATACAGGACATTGAAGGTTGGCTCTGGTAACGCTGCACATATCAATGAGTTTTTCTGTGTCCCCAGTGCCAAATACTTGGGTGTGACACCTCAGGATATCATAGATTATAACCTCCCGACACATCCTCTCAAGGAGGTTGACATAAAGCGATTGAAGGATGGTATCAAGAACGATCCTTTCGTCCATGCGCATAAGGAATGGAAGCGTGCGCTCGAGCATATGCTCAAGCTGAAGAAAAGGGTTGAACAGCAGGCATTCGCGGCGCATGGCCTGAACATGGTCATCGAGAAATACCTTCCAGAGAAAGTGGCCGACCGAAAGTCCTGGCTGCCTTGAACTTCTATAGTCCGATAGCAATAACCACTATATTTAAAAAAACCTTGCAACTCTTTCAAGATATGACTAACGATAAGCCCATGAGTGATCCTGTCATAGATGAGGGTTCGCTTAGGCGGAAGAAGGGTGAATACTCTCACGAGCTGAAGATCCCTAAAGAGCGCATAGCTGTGCTTATAGGCTCTGAGGGCGAGATGAAACGTAAGCTAGAGGAGACTCTCAAGATACATCTTGATGTTAATTCTGAAGAGGGAGATGTGTTCATAAAGGGTGATGATGCATTAGAACTCTTTGCAGCCCAGGAGATTGTGAAAGCCATCGGAAGGGGCTTCAATCCTGAAGTGGCTATGAGACTCACTAAGACAGATTTTGTCCTTGAGCTTATCAACTTGAAGGATTTCTTTCGGAACAAGAACCATATGACTAGGATTAAAGGCAGGATCATAGGCACAGAGGGTAAGACGCGTCGGATCATAGAAGAGCATACTGGTTGTAGCATCTCGGTCTATGGTAAGACTATAGGTATCATCGGCAGGAGTGAGACTGCATCCATCGCCAGGAAGGCGGTGGAAATGATCATTGATGGAAGCCAGCACAGCACAGTCTATAGGTATCTAGAGACCAAAAGGAAAGAACTACGTGTCTTGGAAGAGCAGACTGAAGAAGAGATTGCTGATGATTTCAAGAAATTTGTCTGATCTTATCTGCACATGCTTTATTCTATGTGTGTGTTTGCCCACTTGAACAGGATGGGTCCTATTATTGTAGTTACTATAGTAATCATAATTATGGCTGTCACGAGAACGCTGTCTAAGAGATTTTGTGTCATCATGGCATAAGTCACAGCTAGTGTTGTGGTGAGGCTTATCATGGATGCAGTTCCATACAGTGCAGACTCTTTTGTGCTAAGTCCGATAAGCCTGCCCCCTATAAAACCGCTTAATACTTTGGATATGATTTGGCATGCTACAAGCGCCAAGATTATTGCAGTACCTTCTCCGAGCCTTAGGAATACAGAGAAATCAAGTTCCATGCCTACAATGAAGAAGAACACAGGTATGAAGAGAGAGTATCCTACTGTGCGTATCTTCGAATAGAGCCTCTCCGACCTTATTATATGGGAGAGTGTGACGCCAATGATGAAGGCAGACAGTACTGGATGTACATCAAGCAGAGAGAAGAGGAAAAGCATGGCCATCATCACTATGATTGATAACCTGAGTTCTCTGTCAGTACCTGGTTTTGTCATATAATGCCTGAAAACGAAACGTGTGAAACGAGGCAGTAGATAGAACACAGTTAGGACTGTAGTTGTGAGGATTATCAGATAGAGTGGGAAAGGTATGCCTTCTATAGGACTTCCCCCGTGCAACATGATGGTGAGAGCAAGTAGGCTGAATGCGTCAAGTATCAGCACGGAGGCTGATGATATGTGCCCTATACGCTTGCTAGAGAGGCGGGAGGATTTGAGCAAGGAGATTATTATAGCAACAGATGAGGATATGAAAATTACTCCTACCAACAGACTGGTCAAGAGGTCGTACCCAAAAAGATATGTGATTGAAAATCCTATGGCAAATGGTATGATACCATTGAAGCCTGCTATCGTGATTATCTTGTATCTTGCCTTTTTCAAGTGTTCAAGGTTCGTGTCCAATCCAGCCATAAGCATTAGGAATACCATCCCCATAAACCCAAAGAATTCTATGACCTGGTCGCTCTTGATCACAGAAAAACCACCAGGACCTAGGATTGCACCTGCCATGATTATGCCTGTGATGAAAGGCATCTTAAGTTTCCGGAAGAGTTCAGGGATCATGAGTCCTAAGGACAATATGATGAGGAGAATGACGAAAGATCCTTGCATATCCATGCTGCATCATGGTGTCTCTTGTGTCTGGACTATAAATATTTTTCAGTTTTGTTTCCCGAGCTCAGCACGTATCCTGTCTTCTGCATCTTTTATGCCCTTCTTCTCGAAGAAGCTTCCTATGTTTTTGATGTCGCGTTCGAGAAGCTCTTTATACTGTATGTTATTCTTCAGGGTGCTCTGTGAGAAGTCTATAAGCACAGGTATGCCGTCCCTGACCAATATGTTGAAGCTTGAGAGATCTCCATGCACCATTCCTCCCTCGTGAAGGATGCGCATGTTCTTGACGACTTCCATGAAAAGACGTTCTTTTTCATCATCACTCATGGCAGAAATGTCTATGTCCTTCAGAGCAGGAGATGTCTCGCCATCGCCGATGAATTCCATCACCAGGATATTGTCCTTCAGTTCAAGGGGTGTAGGTACGCTCACGTTGAGCTCTCTGGCTTTCATCAGGTTCCGATATTCTCTTTTTGTCCATTCGTATATTATCTTACGTCGTTGCTTCTTCAATCCAGAGAATCTGATGTCTTTCTTCAGGTAATCAAACATTTTGTTGAAATTGCAGGATTGCACCCTATATATCTTCACAATGACTTTTCCTCTATCCTTTGCTGTTGCTGCGTAGATATTGGCTTCCTTGCCTGATGATATGGAATATCGCATCTCATCAAAGACATGCCTTGCAGCGAGTCTCTCTAGGTTGTCTAGTGTATACCTGTCGAAAACATTATCGTATGCCTTGAAACGCTCAGGCGACATTCTTTTTCCCATGTTGGACCTCTTTATCCTGGAGATTATAAATATGATGGAATTTGAGCCAGGAATATGAAAACCTTTAAAAAAAGAAGTGGAGAACACTCTTCGTATGGAAGAAG
>CAZTTX010000047.1:0-7204 GCA_964616085.1 uncultured Methanosarcinales archaeon | reverse complement strand
GCCACTTCTGTGCATAGTACGCCTGCACACATCGTGCTGTCGTGCCCTACAAGATAAGGGTTGACATGAGCAGATATGAAATCATCTACTATAGCTTTACCATCCTTCAGTTCACCTGGATTGTGGTGATCAATCACAACCACATCTGCACCATAGATCCGGACTGCTTTTATCGAGAGGAGATCCTCCTCTGTCGAGCCATTATCAGTCAAGATTATCAAAGGGGGCTTCTGACCGAAATTGTTCTCATCCTCTATGAAAGAGCTTATATCTTTGACCGCGTCCGTATACTCATAGAATGGTGCTTTCGATGGTGTCCTTCTGTAATACAATCTTGCTGCAGAATCACTTATGTGGTGTTCGCTGATCAATGGCAGGATTGCCCTTTCAAGAGCGATACCTGAAGAATAACCATCACAATCATGGTGGTGCTTGAGTATTATAGGTCTGTTTGAGTAGATAGCTTTGCGTATCTCTGCAGCCACTTTCTTCATCCTTGGCTTGAGCTTTCTCAGAACCTCTGAATCCACAAGGAAATCAGTATCTTGCGGTTCGAATTTCTTGCTTTCCATACCTTCTATGCTGTCCTTCGTGCTCTTTAGCTCATCACCGCTGAGGACTCTAGCATCCTTTATCTCAAGCTCTAGAGTGCCATCCCTTTCAGAGAGCGTGGCAAAGACATTCACTATATTACCATTCTCCAGTTCTGGGAATGCTCTCTTCCCGGGGCTTATGAAGCCCGTCGCCTTTATGGTGGCAGAGCCATCATATAGCGTGAATATGGTTGGGCCTGAGGTCTGTTTTATCTCCTCTACCCTGCATCTGTAATTACTGCCTCCCTTAGTGTTGAGGTCATCTTTTGTCAATTCATTGAATCTTTTCATTTTTTTCACTTCCTTTACTTCTTGCTATGCCTATATGTTTGCATAGTCACATAAATCTTTTTTTCGTAAGCAGAAAAAAGACGCGATCATATTGTAACTGATTCCAAATTCGCGTTTATGCACCGATTTCATTATCGTGTGTTACTCACGTTCTTTTTTCTCTCGTACAATCCGGAAAAACCAGAAACAGTTTATAAATCTTTCCCTTATCTCTGGGAAGCCTCGCCAAACTTCTCCATCTCTTTCTTTATGTCGCTGACTAAGTCGTAGGTCCTTCTGTAATAGTCATCAAAATCCTTGCCTGATAGATATTTCAGCTCACCATGCTCAATGATCTTCGAAAGATGATAAAGTTCACGGATGAGCTCAATGTGCTTCTTTGTAAGTACATGCTTAGGAAGGAGCTCTTTCTCTATCATATCAGCCACATGTTCAGGCGAAGGCGAGACCTTTTCATGCATCATGAGAAGGGATTGCGCAGCATCCACGGCAGCCCAATAGAGATCCATAGCAGCTCTAAGGATACTCTGTTTCGCACCGACTAATGCACCCGATGAACGACTGAAGAAAGCATATATAGATTCTACGCTCGGCTTGATCTCACCTCTCCTCAAAAGCTGCTGTAGGGGTGTTATGAAACCAGTGTCAAGTATGGGCACACCATCCCGTAGTATATTGACAGCCACAGGATTGGCATCACGTGCATATTGCCAGAAAGTAAGATAACGTAAGCTGGTTATATGGAGCTTATCAGACACGGACGAGACTATCTTCTCTGTTATGAGCCTATAGCTCTCCACAATCTCACCAGTCATCTCAAGAGAGAGATCATCTATTATGACAAGTATGTCAATATCATTGGTTCGTTTCCCTTCACGCTTAGCAGAACTTCCGAAGAGGACTATCGCTTTGACGAAATCTCCAAGCTCTTTCTTCATCTTCTTTGAGAAATCAAGAGCGATATCGAACTCAGACTTAGTATATTTCTCTCTGTTCTCGTCCAACCCATCATTGGCTTTGACATCAAAATCCATTCAACCCACAAGTATGCCTCTGGGAGTATGCTTTATTAAGTTTTTTCATTATGTATAAGTAGGTACATTAGACCATGATACAGCAGAATCAAAAAAATGAGTGATGGAAGATTTGAAATTCTAATTATACGCTAGAGGCCCTGAAATGATTAAAATTCAAGGAAATCATCCAAAAAATTAGGTGTGGCCATAATATAAAGTCTCATGTTAGAAATATCACAATGTGCTTCATATCTTCTTGAGCTCATCGAAAATCCTAGAAGATGAATCAACCTTTTCGCCACCGACATTATATCTCATCTCGATGCCGTTCTTCTCGCAGATTTCTGCCTCGGGCACATTACCATCTGTCCGGTCGCCCCCATTGGCAAATATATCTGGCTTGACCTTCTCTAGAGTCTTGCAGACAGTCCTGTCTTCATCGATAGCGACCACGACCTCATCCACATACCTGATAGCGCTTATGAGCTCGACACGGTCCTCTTCGGGCATGACAATCTTGCCTTTCTTCATCTTCTGTTGGGCATCGCTATTCACAATGACCACGAGCTTATCACCCAGCTCTTTAGCAGCCTTGAAGAGACGTACATGACCCTTATGGAGATACATGAAATATCCGCTCACTGCAACCGTTGTCATCTAGTCCTCCTCCAGCGTGAACTTGTGGCTTCCATCATCCTTCTTTGTCCTGAAGTCAGCAGGCTTGCGCAGCTCCCTCGTCCACATGAGACCTATCTTTATCAAGACTTTGTTGAAGTTCTCGGAGAGCTTATAGGTCTTCTTGTAGAGATCATACTCTATCATCCCCATGCTCTTCATAGGTGTGAGGATCCTGTCATAGAACTGCCGCTTGTTGTACGACATCTTCACAGTCTTACCTTTGTAGCCAGGTTCGTCAATCTCCGCCACAAGCTCGCCTTCGTGTAGCCGTGTAGCGAACAGGGACATCTGCGTCTTCGAGAATTCACCATTGTTCCGCTTGATATCATCTATGAGAAGCTTCCCAACAATTTTCTGTTGTTTTGTCGCGAATATTATCTCATAGACGTCATCCGATAGATTGAATACGTCAAACAATATTACCATTACCACCGCCCCGATTCATCATTATAATGTAATACTGATATATAAATATTACTGATTCGTATATTAATGTAATAGTGTGCTCAAGAGTATTCTCATGTCATCAGAGTGGACAATATGTATCGAAAAGAGCATATTGGGTGAGATTAATGATTGTTCAGTGTGGCAAAAGCCTCTGATGCGAGTATACGTATAGGATCAATCAACTCAGTCGTCGTTTTAATCTCTTCCTCTGTAAACCATCTATAATCTTCCAATTCGTCCTCAAGAATCCTTATATTCCCCACATCGGCTGTCAAACATAAGAAATCAAAATTCATCTTTCGCCCTTTAGCTGAATCAGTCACATGTATATAGAAAGGCTTTGGTAATTCTCTTGTAGAAGGTTCTTCACACATATGTCTAGAATAGCCAAACTGTTCTAAGAACGTTATTTCCAGATTCAGTTCTTCCTTAATCTCTCTTCTAAGAGTCTCATCAAGTGTTTCACCTGGCTCAGAATGCCCACCCGCAGGAAGCCATTTTCCTGTCTTTTTATGTTTGATAAGGAGAAGCTTGTTGTTGTGAAAGATGAATCCTGTCACCGTTATTCTCATAATCGCTCACCATGAAATCGAAGATTGGACCAGTCGGGATTGCATAAGCAAAGCGTTGCTGCGGAAAACATAGTTTTCCAGCATGAAATCCCGGGGACAATCAAAGATTGGACCAGTCGGGATTCGCAAATAAGACGTGTCTTATTGCGCGCAGAGAACTGAGTTCTCTTGCGTGAACCCGATATCAGCAGGGTTCAAATCATCAATCAAACTTATTTTTCCAATCAAAGATTGGACCAGTCGGGATTTGAACCCGAACTCTCTCCCTAGCCAAGGGAGCGTGTTACCGGATTACACTACTGGCCCATATAATCTTACGTATTGTGGAAGCAATCATTGTCAGTGTTACACACTGACCAAATCATGGTTCCAAGCCATAGTTTTTCAAGCTCTATTTAATAATTTAACTCTCAGATGAAAGAAATCACATGATATTCCCAAAGATTAGTGATGCTGCACAGATGGAACGAATGACAATCAAAACGTTTTTTAACATGTGAGATTAGCTACTACCATGGTCAGCGAAGAAGAGCTAAAGAACATGTCTCCTGAGGAGATAAGAAAGCTCCAAGAGGAGAATTGCATCTTCTGTAAAATAGCAAAGAAAGAGATACCTTCAAAGATGGTATACGAAGATGACTTTGTCTGTGCTTTTCTCGATATACAACCTAAGACCATGGGACACACTGTTGTTGTGCCTAAAAAGCACGTCGTATTCTTCAGCCAATTCCCAGATGAACTTACAAAACACGTCTCCAAGGTGATACGTGACATCTCCCAAAGTATGCTGAAAGCCCTTCAAGTAGGAGGAACAAGTGTCTACATGGCAAACGGAGAAGCCTCCGGGCAGTTCGCACCCCATGCCATGATACATATCATACCCCGGCGCACAGGTGAAGATATACCCGAAATCCATCCCGTGAAAGAGAAGTTCCCTGATGAGATGCTAGCAAAAGCGCAGAAAGCACTCATATCAAGAATTGAAGAGGTCATGGGTGTCGAGCTGAAGAGCAAGCTGCTCGAGAGTGAAGACAAATCCTCCAAGGATGAAGATGATGCTACAGGAGAAAAGAAACCTGAAAAGGTCCATCATGATAAGACCAAAGAAGATGGTAAAGATGAGAAAAGCGAAAAAAAGGACAGTAAGAGCAAGGATGAGGATATAGACCTAGACATGATATCAGATCTATTCAAGTGATAGCAATGACAAACCCATTCAAGGACATCATCGACAGGAAAGAGAAAGCCAGAATAATATATGAGGATGAGGCTGCTTTAGCCTTCCTGCCAGAAAATGCGTCTGTCCCTGGAGAGGTCGTGCTCATCCCGAAGAAGCCGTACAGCATAATGGAGCAAATCCCTGATGAGGTCCTCGAACACCTTTTCACGCTAGCCAAAAGACTTTCTGATGTATGCTTTGAGATCCTATCTGGCCAGGGCACGAACATCCTCATACATAATGGTGTGACTGCAGGCCAAGAGGTTCCCCACTTCTCGATAAGGATCCTTCCGAGACGAAAAGAGGACGGCCTGAACATGAAGTGGAGTTCTGAGAAAGAGGATGAGGGCGAGCTTGACTCAGTACACAACATCCTCACGGCCGAGACAAAGAACATATTCATATCTGCCATGAAGGCAAAACATAAGCCCATCGAGAAAGAGGTCAAAGAAGAGAAAAAAGAAATTGATGCAGAGGCTGAAGATACAGACTACCGCTTAGATTTCCTGAAAGAGAAGTATGATTGAGCTGAATCATATTCCAAATTCTTCAAGCACCAGAGGTATAATGCCTTGATAATCCCTAAACGTGCCCACACGTTCCTCAGAGAGGCGGATAATTTCATCCCTTGAGAACCAAGCAACCTTACTTATCTCCTTCTCGTCAGGCTTTATCTCATCATCCGAACCTATGAACCTGGCCACAAAAAATCTCTGACTCTGGCCTCTAAATTTCTTATACTTGAGTCTTTCAAGGACTTCGTCAGGCCAATCATAAGTATTGACATGCTTGCTTATGCCAAGGACCTCAACAGAATCTGTCCCCACTTCTTCCTTCAGCTCCCTGATGGCCGCACTATCAAGATTTTCACCCTCATCTATACCGCCTTGAGGGAACTTCCACCAGTCCTCTTCCCAATTTGGCTTCTGGACAAGCAAGAAATGTCCGTCCTTGAATAGTATTATAGATATGTTCGGACGATGTGGGAGGTTTTCAAATCCTTTCAGCATAATGACTAAGACAAGAAGATGATATAAAAAACTACCTAGAACATCGGAACTTATCTTGCAGAGTCCGCCTGACGCTCCATATCCTGCTTCTTAGATATGGCCTGGGACTTTTGGCTCAGCTTGTAGGCTTCTATTATCTCATTAGCCAAAGCAGAAGATGCATCCCTCTTAGAATCGAAAGATGAAGAGTAAGCAGACTGTGCCATCATCCTAAGCGCATAATCTATCCTTCTTTGAGGTGCAGACTCAACAGCTTTTGGATACCTTGCTCCACCATACTCTATGGTGACAATCTCTTCTCTAGGAGCAGAGTTCTCTACTGCCTTGACAAAGACTGCCAGTGGATTCTGCCCGGTCTTCTCCTCTATTATCTCAAAAGCCTCTTTGACAATAGAATAAGCCTTTTGAGCCTTGCCCGTATTATGGCCAGAACTGTATTTATGCTTCTTACCCTTGTGGCCTGCAACCATTATCTTGTTGATGAGCCTTTCGACAATAGAGACCTTAGACTTGTGGAATCTAGCGCCTGCATACCTGGCACCGGTCTTCGGGACGAAAACTGGCTCTACCGATATGTATGGGCGGATACCCACATCAGACACTTCAATGCCTTCACTGCTGTATTTGTTGAAGAGCTTGATATCTTCCATCTTGTATCATCACTTCCTAGCCTTCTGTATCTTACCCTTCCTTAGGGCATCAAGAGACTGATCATTAACTTTCAGGACATGCCATCTGACTCCAGGGATATCTCCTTTAGCGCGTCCCATCTTTCCTCCGATACGCTCGACAATCACTTCGTCGTGCTCGTCGATGAGCTTTGTAGCGCCTTCCCCTGGCATGAAAGCAGTTACCTGCTTACCATTCTTTATGAGCTGTACCCTAACACATTTACGCATAGCCGAATTTGGCTGCTTAGCTTCCATCTGGACCTTCTCGAGCACGATGCCACGAGCCTGAGCAGCACCTTCCAAAGGGTCTGCTTTCTTCGCTAGGCCAAGGACCCTACTTACATAGGTCCTCTTCTTCCATCTGCTCTCGATCCTGCGCTTCATCAGCTTTGATGCAGCATTTATACCGTTAGGTTTCTTTCCCATTTTCTTATACGACCTTTATCTCTTTGACATCGAAGAACCGTCTCACGTTCTTCTCGAGGTTCCTGAGATTCACAGCGGACCTGCCGATTATGACACCGCGCGTCTTATGGTCAGGAGCCTCTATCTGATACACACCTTCCTCAATCTCGGATATGTGCTCTACCCGCAGTGGAAGTAGCAGGCTCTTTATAAAGGTTTTGACATCTTCGCTGTACTCTGCAATCTTAACCCTTCGATTCAATCTCTTCTCCAGAGTCCGGATATTGGAAGCACTTTTGCCC
>CAZTTX010000046.1:0-7301 GCA_964616085.1 uncultured Methanosarcinales archaeon | reverse complement strand
GTAGTCATGGTAGTCACGGTAGTCATGGTAGTCATGGTAGTCATGGTAGTCATGGCAGTCATGGTAGTCATAGTTGTTGGTAAACATTAGATTTTTATTCTTTCACTCTTCTTCTGAAGTATGTCTTCAATCTTAGTCGTGAACCCTCCAGTATCTTTTGACGGGACCCTGTTCAATGAGCCACCTTTCTCTAATATAGGCATGTACTATTCGCTCGCTCATCTTAAGGGAAATTTTGATGTTGATGTCATTGATTCATTCTTGCATTCGCCTATTCATACAGAAGGAGATCGGACCATGATGGGGGGTGAAGTGACCGAACTACTCTCTCATATAGAGGACCTGAACAAGATTTATGATTATGTGCTAGTGAATTTCAGCTGGTTCATGCGAAAAGATATGGATGATGGGGATGTATCTAAGTATAAGATACTTGTCAATCGGTTGAAGACGATTACAGAGGCCACTATAATATTATGTGATTTCCATACAGGTCACATGTTCTTTGAAAAGTATGATCCTGCATATTATCTCTCTGAATTGAATGAAGTAGATGCTATCTTTACAGGCATAGCAGAACATCATCTGATCGATATCCTGATATCGCATGACTTCAGTCCTGTAGAGGGTGTAGCATATCGGTATGGTGGAAAGATACACTTTACAGGTTTCAATCTTGATTATGTTGATATGCTTTCTGATGATTCGCCCCCTCCTGCTTATGACTTCATAGATATGGACGCATATAGGAATTTCATACAAGATGCCATACGACACAATCTGATCCAAGAGCAGGACACAGATTCTTTTTTTCTTCCTCTTATGCTGTCGAGAGGTTGTGCTTTCAATTGTAATTTTTGTGGTCTTGGTGAGGGCAAATCTAATTGGCAAGGCCATTCTTCGGAATATATAGAATCTCTCTTTCTGGATATGTATGAGAAGTTTGATGTTGACAAGTTCCTTTTCCTGGACCCATCAATGAACTCAAATCCTTCTTGGTTCAAGTCGGTCCTCAAGATCCTGAAGAAAAATTCAATGCGATGTTTCGTGCCGAATGGGTTGAGAGGGGATATGATCGATGACGAGACCGTCATCCTCTTGAAAGAAGTCACTGATTGTGTACTTGTTTCCTTGGAGACTCAGAATACAAAGATTGTCAACGATACCTGTGGCAAGAAGTTCAACATATCGAGATTCCATGACTTCATAAAAAAGGCATACGATGTGGGACTACCTGTAAAAGCCCATTATATAATAGGATTCCCAGAAGAGACAATTGAGGATATGTGTGGGACACTCAGACATGCAATAGATCTCTATGACGAATATAACCTCTTTCCTCTATTGGAGATCGCCACTCCTTTACCTGACACATCCTTCTATGAATCTTGCAGAAAGAACTCTAATCTTTCTGTTGATGATGAGGTCCTTAAAAGAAAATACCACAAGTCCATCGAATCCGAATCTCTGATTAATGGTATGTCATTCTCAGCACAAGATGTCACTGAGCTATATGGATTATTCAAGAAATATGTTTGTAATGGTCGTATGCGTGAATTCATATTGAGTCCGACTTTCAGCTGTAATGACAATTGCATCCATTGTATGTTCAAGGGCTTGAAGTTGCGCGATAAGAGTTATGAAGAGTGCAAGAAGATCATTGATGATTCTGCTGAGAAGGGTTATGAGGTTGTATGTTTTGAAGGTGGAGAGCCTACGATTTTCCCGGGAATCATAGAGCTAGTCAGGTATTCTTCAGAGAAAGGGTTCTCTGATCTATTCATGGAATCCAACGGAAGGATGTTCGCTAACAAGAGATTTGCTCAAAAAATGATGCAAGCTGGTGTAAATCCGCTCCATATAGCTCTTCATAGTTGGCGTCCAGAAATTCATGACTATATAGTGCAATCCCCAGGCAGCCACAATCAGGTCATTAAAGGTCTTAGTAATATAAGATCGCTTGGTTATCTAAGTAGAGTCAAGATAAATATTCCGTTCAATAAAAATAATATAAATGATGTGGAGAAGACTGTTACTTTCTGTTACAATTTAGGTATCCGAAAAATATTTCTTCAATATCTTACCCACAAGCGAGGTCTCAAACGTGACGAAGAGCTTCCTAAGTATGAAGATGCATCAGCTGTGATGAGATCTGCGATAGACAGATTTGGAAGCTCTATGGAGATCATGACACAGAATATGCCTTTGTGCGAGATGAAAGGTTATGAATCATATGTTCTGCCAGATATTGGGAACACAGGATACTTTGATGAATTAGGAGAACGTCGAGCGATAGTGGATGAGCTTGCATATGGAAAAGTGAAAGATGAGAGGTGTGAGAATTGCATTTATGGATTCTTGTGTACAGGCTACCTTCCTTCTAGAAGCTAAGTCCCTCTCATCACGAACTTCCTACTTAAGATGTTGTTACCATACTCATCGAATGAATCTGAGACACTGACCGGTATGTATTCTTGTATCCTGGGCGTGATGTTATATTCATCTCTCCACCTCTCTGCAAGTTTTCGTGTCTTCTCTATCGAATCTTTGCTTTCTCCAGGGCTGCCTATCATGTAATGAGCATAACATTGGATACCATGTTCGCTTATCAGCTTGATATTCTTCTCTGCTGTACTGAGGTCCAATCTTTTCTGTATTATGCCGTTTAAGACCTCTTGGTCGGCAGATTCTATTGATACTGATAGGATATCAGTGCACTGTGCAAGTCTCTTGATACTTTCTTCATCAAGAAGGTCTATCCTGAGCCCATTCGTGAAATGTGCTTTTAGGCCTTCGTCTATGATAGTGTCGAGAATCCTGTTGAATCTCCTATTGTCCATGTTTGCCAATAAATCTAGGAAGAATATCTTTGATATCCCTCGTCTGCTTAGATATTTTATATCATTTTTGACATCTTCGAGGGGGAAAGGCCGCCATCTGCCCTTCCTCTCGCTACAGAAAAAACAATTGAAATTACATCCTTGCGATGTGAATAATGGGAAGATATCTTGTTCTGACTCGTGTTCTTTGATAAGTCCTTCTCTTGTCAGGCTTCTGAAGAGGCTGCTGTATCTAGGGATGTCTATCAGGCCGAAATCTATTTTGCCTGATTCAAGAAATGATGTTTCTTTTTCATTATCTTTTAGGAACTCTTTTACCTTGTCTTGGAAATACCCATCCATAAGGTTGTATCTTCCAGGAGCGACGGATTTCATCTTATCTAGGTTAAGGTTGAAATATTTCATACATTCTGACAGATGGAAGTTAGCCAGTATTACTTTAGCAGGATGTTCATCGAGCTGCTTCAGCAAGAATCTAAGGCTTTTTGGCATTAGATTGATTTCCCTATGGAAGTCACTATAATTTATGAATATGATGTCTGGCTCTTCTTTTCTTATCTTCTCAAGCAGCTTTTTCGGATGTTCTCCGATGATTATCTTATCATCCTTCCGCACAATCTTTTCATCTGACGTGAACGCATCTATGATTTTCACGTCATAACCTGCTGAAGAAGCTGCTGATGCGGCGTAGAGCATGCCTGTCACACAGAAGGCAGGATTATCAAAGACTTCTTTTCTTATCATGATACGTGGGTTGACGAAAAGCAATCTATTGTTCATCTTACCACCACAATCTTCCAAAATATGCCTTTGTCTTCGCTTTCTGCTATCTTAAGCCCTTGGCTAGAAATTATCTTTTCTGCTTCACTTAGATTATGATTCCTGTAGTGTTCCATGCCATGACCCTCATTGGAATCGTCCATTCCTATGACTCCAAGCAGATTGTTCTCCATGATTATCATTTTCCCCCCTTCCTTCAGGAGTTCATGGCCTGCGTGTATCGCTTCTTCTAAGTGCCTGAAATGGTCATAGCAGCCCAGCATCAGTACGGCATCAAATCTTTCTCCATCGTTATCTCTTTTGAATCCTTCTATATCATATCTCCTGAAATCATATCTCGGGAACCTCTTCTTGGCATGTTCTACTATCTTCGGATCAGGATCGATTCCTATGTATTCTGTCCCCTTATCTTCAATGTATCTTCTTAGGCTATCATGGAAGCTCAGCTCTCCAAAACCCACATCTAAAACCTTGCCGCGTACTTTAGAAAGCTCCTTCTCTAGGACTTCTTTTGCCTTATCGAAAAATGTGCTTCCATCTGAATCAAAAGCATCTTTTTCCTTGTCGAGCCTTAGTGTCTTCAAATTCTTCAGGAAACTGTCTGTATCTGGCTTGTATCGGACGATACTCCCCATTGTCTTGGACTTCTCGACATTGTATGATTTGAAGAAGCTTCCAACATATCTGTATGAAAGATTCTTTCCTTCTTCTATCAGTCCTACTGTGGCAGGATCATATCTCATGTCGTCCCTAGAGGTAATGATTATCTTGTCAGGTATTGTACGTGTAATCGGCTCTACTGTGATATTGTTATTTGGATGGAATCCTGAGCATATTCCGTGGAGTGAACATCTCAAACATCCATCCGCTTTGATTCTTTCGCCTTCATCAGTCCTGAAGAAACCTTCTTCGAATGATTCTGACATATAATATATTTTGTTTGTTTCGAGGTTGTCAAGTTTCATCCTATGCCTTTCTGGCATATAACAATAGGGTAGTCCATCATAAAGCCCAATCTTGCCTTCCTTTTCACATATGTCAAGCGCTTCGGCTATCTTCACGGCAGCATATCTTGGGTTTGGAAGCCTATCCATGTTTTCAGTCATCCTACCCTTCCATTCAGGATAGGAGAACTTGATTCTGTGTATACCTTCTGCGGCAAGTAGCCTAGCCTGTTCAGTCAGTTGGTCTACATTATCCTCTGTGATCACACAATTCACGATGATAAGGCCTTGTTCTAGACGATCTCTGATGTTCTTTATGCCTTGCATAGTCTGTCGCCAAGAGCCTTCTACTCCTGTCATCTTGTCATGCACACTCTCTTTTGCGGAATGTAGTGATATGTAAAAGTAGCTAGGATTATCCTTGAATATTCTCTCATGAAACTTAATATTTGAGAGCATCCGCGCGTTTGTCACAAGGCCGAAACTCATGCCTTGCTCTCTTATGGCAGATATCATCCTGAATATATTCTTGTTTATAGTAGGCTCACCTCCAGAAAGTAGGATTTCGTCAGCGCCAAGCCTCTTAGCTTCTTGTATTTTATGTCTTATATCATGTGCTCCTTCTTTTCCTTTGTTGTTGTGGCAATGACAGAAATTGCATTTGTTATTGCAGGTGTAATGTATCTTCAAAATGGCCCTACTCTTCATGCTTTGCGGTAACTATGCGTTTATATTAAGGTTTTGTTGTTTGTTTTCTTCCTTTTCTGCCTTAGCATGGCTTATGGTATACCTTGAAGATTAGGAGATTCGAGGCCACGAGCTAGGTTCTACAGGTCAGATGACGCACAAATATAGATATTCATCATATATCTCACAATTAGCATCTATCATCTTTTCTTTTGGATCTGGAAACAGAAGGAACTTATCATCAGTCTTTGATATGAAATTATCGAACACTTTTGTATTGTATTCATCTCCAGGATACTTCACAAAAATTATCTTATTGTTCAACCTGCACAAGCCGATTGAGAAAAGGCATCTGTTGTATGAATAAAGATTATCAAGAAGTTTTTGAACCGATTTGTATTCTTTTTTTTGCTGTTCTATAAATTCTTTCTTATCTATCGTCTCTAATTTTATTTCTTCTGCTAATTCCGCTAATAAACTACTTATCTCTTTTTTATCATCAGCTATCCTGTAGATGAAATTCTCGAAAAGGACGCCTTGTTTGCCGTCATACTCAAGTATAAGAAGATTATATTCGCTTGGAAAGAAAGTATCACCTACTTTCTGTAATCTGTTATTTCTATCCATATAATAGTCCATTTTCTCATCCAGCTCGTCAAATGCAATATAAAGATTAAATATGCCTCCAACAATTGCAATCGTCATCATTATCTGAGTTATGTGTTTTTTGCGTATTTTGCCTTGTAACATTTTTCTTATGATCACCAAGCTTTGTGAAGTTATTATCACAATCAACCAATGAAATGCATATGTGTATCTCATGAAGAAATTATATCTGGCTACCAGTATGAAATATGTGACCACTATGATGAAGCTTGCCAAATAATTCATAATCAATTCATATTTCTTATTGTGTTTGTATCCGTGCAGAAAAATGACTACTCCTGAGAGAAACATAATCAAATGTAAGGGAGTGAATGATGATGGTATAATTCCTCCAACGAATTCTGTATAAACTATCTCGCCAGCTCTTGTATCGGGAGGGCCATGCATAAGGAAATGTCTTATTGGTATGAATGAAAATAATACTATGCTACCCACATATTTCAGGTTTTGTAATTTTATGAAATCTTTTCTTTCTTTTCTGATAATGAAAATTAATTGAGCAATTATGATTATGAAAGCGAAATAATTTGTCCATATTAGGAGGATATCGAAAAATGCCAAGTACTTCTTCTTCCATTCTTTGCCTTTTGTGTATATTTCATCTAGGAAATATATTGTCATTAAAGAAAAAAATATCGCAAGAAAAAAATTGTTTATATTCAGCAGATATGAAAACATATAATTGTTCCCTACCGCAAGCGTTGTAGCGAATATCGCTATCGGTAGGCCGAATAATTTGTTAACCACGAAGAATAATCCTGCTAGTTTAATCATCAGCATAATAAACATGAGAATAAGGATGTCTTGATCATTCATCTCATCAAAGCCCTTAGAATAAAAGTGATATATAGTGTATATTAACGCGGGATGTGCTGTCTCATGAGTGTTATGTAGGATAATATCTTCCGTATCTTCTAATGAAAGCGCTAATCTATCTACCTCGTGGCTTATGCCTATATTTGTAGAAAAAGGTAAAAAGTTTGCAACAATCAGTCCAAACAAAGAAAGTGTGATGATGTATCTTGTCAACCTCAGAGATAGCATCGTTTGTTTGGGCAATCTGTAAATTATATAAAGCTATTGTTCTGAGTTCTTTCAGATGATTATGCTGGACCTAAACTGCTGTTCTTTCCTATGAAGACATGAATAAACCAAGAAGAAAAGTATTTAAATCGGGGTTATATCCCTCGTCTATGGTTGACATATCGATAGACCGTAATTTTGCGAGGTTCTCACTCAATTTGGATATTTATGGTCTTGAGACATTGTACTCTGTGGGTTTTCAGATGAGTGATTATGCTTATATATACTATCACAAGGGAAGTGCTGATTGTATTGCTGTCGTAAGCATCTCATATCAGGATGAAGAACTTAATTCTGAAGA
>CAZTTX010000045.1:0-7315 GCA_964616085.1 uncultured Methanosarcinales archaeon | reverse complement strand
CACCTTATCTTGAGTTCATTTCTTACTGTTTTTCTTCGGAGCCTTTGTGGTTTTTGGCTTGGTATTGCTGGATGTTCCAGCGCCCTTCTTCGTAGCAGCCTTCTCCTTTGAATCGCTCTCTTCAGGAGCAGCATCATCTTCGGAGCCATTGAGTTTCTCGATTACAATGAAGTTCTTGGACTTGCTCAATGGCCTGCACTGCTGTATCCTAACCATGTCACCCTCGGTCGCTCCTATCGAATCAGGATTGTGGGCCATGACCTTGGATGTCCGGACCATGTACCTCTCGAACTTCGGCACATATATCTTTCGCTCCCAGCTGACTGTGACTGTAGCGTTCATCTTGCTGGACAGCACACGACCTACATAGGAGCGCCCATGCGTCCTTACATTGTGCAGATCCAACGAGGTCTGCCTTATCTCCTTAGCCATTTGGTTTCACTCTGTTACGTTTGATTTTCTTTATCCTATCCTCAGGCCTCAGCTCTATGAGCCAGCCAGGGATCTTCACATCATCATCCCCGAAGGACACTTCGAGCACGATGTTACGCTTCATGAACATCCTTGTCTTCTCCCCATCAAACATCTCGATGGTAGACAAAGTCTCATCCATGATTATGCCTTTTCTTCCTACATCATCAGGGTTCGCTGATGATGCAATCTTTGCTTTTTTCCCAATTAATTCCTTTTTCAGGAATTTTGAAGGTGGAGCGTCATTTCTCAGAGGCATTCTTATCAGCCTTCTCAGTCTGGCCTGCCTCTGCACGTGCGGCCTCATTCTCTCTCTTGACCGCTTTGATCCTTGCCAGGGTCTTCTTGATGGACTTCACCTGACCAGGGCTCTTAGGCGTAGTGCCCATAGCGACCTGTGCACGCAAGGACATAAGCTCCTTCTTGAGCTTCTGCTCCTCTTTGGCCAATGCGTCAGGCTTCTTTGATCTTATCTCTGCAATCTTCATCTGAATCCTCTCCAAGGATTATTTCCCTGCATCAGCAGGATCAGCATCCTGCTGTTGTTCAGCTTCTTTTTTTGAATCTTTTGATTGGTCTTCAGTGACCTCTTTAGCATCTTCATCATCGCCTTTCTTATCAGCGTCGTCTTTCTTCTCATCCTTAGGCGACGCCTCATCTTCAGCTGGAACATCTTCGGAAACCTCTTCAGAGGCCTCAGCACCCTCATCTTCACCTTCATCCACAATCTCTTCTACTGTCTCGACAGGTTCTTCCACAGGAGCAGTCTGGGTCTCAGCCACAACATCTTCCATCTCCAGCACATCTACACGATCAGGTAGCCATGTGCCTGGAAGCATGATGCGTACTTGGATACCGACACTGCCACTCTTGAGGTTCGCTGAAGCGTAGGCTGTAGCGACCTGAGAGACTGCCACATCGCCGCTCTTCTTCAGGTAGCCCTTATAGAACCTCCACCTCTTAGCTCTCTGGGAAGGGACCTTTCCGGAGACAAGTATCTCAACGCCTAGCGCGCCTGCAGACATTATGTCGTCCATGGCCTTATGTCCTATTCCCTTGAACTTCTTGGTACCGAAGCGCTCCATCGCAGACTGGATCTTCTCTGCGACAATCTGAGCATCTAGGTTCTGATTAGGCACCTCTTCTATCTCAATCTGAGGATTCTCAAGCTTGAACTTGGTCTTCAATGTCTTTGTCAATGCTTTTATGTTGCTGCCCTTCCTGCCCACTACCAATCCTGGACGGGAGGCCACAATAGTTATCTTCTCACCTAGCGGAGTCTTCTTCAGCTTGGATGTGCTGAACCCAACCCTGCTGAGAGAGTTTGACAGGACCTCATTTATCTGATAGTCCCTCAGTTTCGTATGAAGCAGTTTCCTCTCGATCATTGAGCATCATCTTCCTTTTTTTGTTCATTGTGTTGGTGAGTATGAGCATCTTTTGCCACTTTTTCCTTGGCATCTTCTGTTTCATCTTTTTCATCTTTTTCTGAGTTATCCCCTGAGCCTACAGACTTTTCCTCAGGTGCTGCTGGGCTCTCTGGCTTAGGAGCATTTTCTTTCATAGGTTGTGCCTTAGCATCATCCTTCCCGGAATCTTTCTTTGCCTCACTCACAACTTTGCTATCTTTGCTCTTGGAATCCTTACCTGCTGCCTCTGACCCTTTGGTCGCAGGCTTAGCTTCTGCCTTCTTGGATTTAGCAGGAGTCTTCTTCGGTTTTTCCATCTCCTGCACAACAATCTCTACATGAGTCCTCTTTGCCTTGACCCTTCTCTTCCTACCATAACGCATAGGACGACTCGCGAGGTGAGCACAAGCATGTACAATCTTCAATGAATCCTCATTCAGACCCTTTGCGGAAGCATTGGTCTCAATTGATGCAAGCATCTTTATCAGGCTCTTGCATACCGCCACAGGATAACCACCTGGGCCTGTAGCCTTCTGATGAGCAAGCTCCTGGTTATATCTCTTATATGGAACTGCCCTTTTCAGGTTTACCACTTCATTGAGCATGGCCTTAGCCTGTGTTACAGACCTACCTCTGATGAGTCTGCATGTCTCCACAGTCTTCTTTGTGGATATTGGCAGACCTCTTCCAAAGGCTTTTGCCATGGTCTTCTCATCGAAGCCTTGGTATGCATATTTCGTGCTTGACATCTTAAATCACTTCATCATCTCTGGGACATAGCGGCACTGGATCTTGACGAGCCTACTCCTGGTGAGCTATGTGTCACGCGTTTCCTACTCAATGCGTACTCACCGAGCCTATGCCCAATCATTTCCGGCTGGACTATGACATTAGCAAAATCTTTACCCGTGTGGACACGTATTGTCTTCCCGACCATGTCCGGAAGTATTATCATATCTCTGCAATGGGTCTTCACAGGCTTGTCTCCGGCCTTTGAGACATTCTCGAGGAACTTCTTCTCCTCCTCCGTGAAACCTCTCTTAATCTTTCTTCGGATACGAGAGCTGAACATAGGGGCCAAATCTGTTATAGCCATGGCCTTCAGCTCATCTAAAGACCTTCCCTGGAACACAAACTCTTTTTTCGCCATCTTGTTTCACTCTCCTATGCTTACTTGTTCCTCCCTGTATGCTTTGGCCGTATCATTCCTACGTTCCTACCTGGAGGCGCGTTCTTAGGCGCAGGCCTGTTTCTGGACTTTCTTGAGCTCCTAGAGTTACCCATCGGGTGGTCCACAGCGTTCTGCGCAGTACCTGAAACGATAGGATAGAGCTTGTTCTTGGCCTTCTTTGCCTTGTATTTGAGGCCTGCCTTGACGAAAGGTTTCTCCGGCCTTCCACCACCAGCAACAACACCCATCGTAGCTCGGCATTCTGGATTGAATTTCTTGACCTTCTTGGAAGGGAGCACAACCGACACATGACCTGGCATCTGGGATGCGACCTTCGCAAACACACCTGATGCCCTCACGAACTTACCGCCATCGCCAGGGTTCTGTTCAAGATTATGCACAAAAGCCCCTTCAGGTATCTTCGATAATGGGAGTGTGTTACCTTTCACAGCCTCGGCTTCCGCGCCAACAGAGATCTCGTCTCCAACTTTCATCCCTTCTGGTGCGACAACCAAAGAGAGCTCTCCATCGGAAAACTCCACCTGCGCCAAAGGCGCACTGTGGCCTGGGCAGTCCACAAAATCGACAATCCAGCCTACAAGAGTCTCTTGCTCGAGGGACCTCTGAGCGGAGGATCCTTTGTATCTGAAGCTCGGAGACCTATATCTCCTGGAGCCTTTTCCTCTGGCCTGCTGGATAAGATTTTTTCCCATCTTGAATTACCTTTGAATCATCTTTGTTTTATCTTTGCGGTATCTTTAGTTACCATAATTTGCCTGTGAGCATCACATGATGCCTAACTGTGTCGCGATGTCTATCGCTGGCGTCTCCGGAGAGAACTTCACATAAGCCCTCTTCTTACCTGTTGGAAGCACAACAGTGTTGACCTTCTCCACTTTTGCCTTGAACATCTCTTCCAGTGCAGACTTGACCTCGGTCTTGTTGGCCTTCAAGTCAACATCGAACACAAGCTTGTTCTCGGATTCCATGAGCCTCATCGACTTCTCAGTCGAAAGAGGGTTGAACACGACAGCATACGGGTCTCTCATTGAGTATCACCCTCAGCCTTTTTTGCATCTTCTTTCTTGGCGGCAGGCTTTTCGGCTGGCTTCTTGTTTGGTGCCTTGGGTCCATCTGCTACTTTCTTTCCCTTTGCCTCTTTCTTCTTCGAAGCATCTGCCTTCTTTGGCTCAGCGATTTCAACAGTCTCTTTCACCTGCCTTATCTTCGGAGTGAACAATGATTTCCTCTTGAGCTCGGCTATCGCAGACTCAGTATACAATGTCACCCTTCCCAGATCCGCGCCTGGAGCCAATAGAGACGCATTGAGCTCAGATACTCTTACAACCTCAACACCCGGGATGTTGGATGCGGAGATTTCAAGCGGGCACTGCTCTGCAACCACCAAGAGGATTCCCTTCTTGCGTGAATACTTCCTACCCCTAGACTTGCCGCGCCCTGCCCTTATGGTCTTCTGTCTTGACCTTTCGAGCTCCTCGGTGAAGCCGATGTTCTTCAATGCTGCAACAGCATCCTTTGTCTTCAGGATCTGCTGGAAATCGTCAGATAGTATGAATGGATATGAATCGGGAAGTCTATGGCCTCTCAGCTCAACCAGCTGTCGGTCCACAGTAGCGGCCATAGCAGACCTTATCGCCTTATGCCGCTCTTTATCATTTATCTTCTGTGACCAGGACTTCTCAGCCTTTGGAGCGTGCGCACGTCTTCCACCCACTGTACCTGGTGCAAGAGCGCCGACCCACATGAAACGGGTGCCCCGCCTAGAGAGTATCTTTCTTGGAACCCTAGAGATACCGAAGCCATACGAACCCCTGTATTTCCTCCGCCTTCTCGAGAGCTCAGCAGAATGCTTCATGCCTGCCTCAGGATCTGCACCGTACGGTTGGCGTCTATGGCTATCGATAGCAAGCACTGCACGAGCTACCACATCAGGCCTGAGTTCCTCTTCGAAATGATTAGGAAGCTCAAGAGAGCCCGTCTCGCCATTCTTCACATCCTTCACTTTGAGTCGTTTAGTCATATTGATTACCTTGATTTCTAGTTACCCTGCTTCGATCTCTTTGATATGCTGTCAACCGCAGGCGTATAGCCCGAGTATAGAGGATTCGGACGCATGGCCTTGTTGAGCCTCATCATCCTTTTCTTCGGACCAGGCATGCTGCCCTTGATGAGCAAGCAAGGATTCCTTACTAATCCATAATTCACGAAACCACCCTCTGGATTGACATCTTCGGGATTCTCGACATGCTTGATTAGCACCTTATTATGCTCTGTGCGAGTATGATAGCCCATCTGGCCTGCATCTGGTACCCTATACATCATATGACCTGCGGATATCCATCCACCAGAGATAGAGCCAGGACCTCTCTTGGTCTTCTCAGACTTGCTTGATCTTATATGGACACCAAACCTTTTGACCGGACCCTGGGTACCTTTTCCAGTTGTCACAGCCTTCGCATCGAGCTGCTCACCAGGTTCGAATATCTCAGTCACTGGAATCTCTTTGCCAGCATGCTCCTTCGCATAGTTGAGCTTCTCTTCCAATGTGCCACCAAGACCCAGTTCAAATACTTCAGGAGTTTTCTTCCCTATTGTGGTCTTATCTGGCATAGTATGCACCATAAGCCTGATATCAAAGAACTCTGAAAGTCTCTCAGACATCTTTTCTAGACGTGCCTCATCGGTCTTCTTAGGGACATTCTTCCTGAGAGATAGCCTCTTATGGTCCTGTTTGAACTCAACTTCAGAAGCGACCTTCTCGCCGAAAAGTGTCTTCTTATAGAACCTAGCGCCAATAACTTTCAAAGGAGGACACTCGATGACAGTCACAGGAACCCTTAGCTTTGCGCCTTTTGTCACAGAGTTCTTCCTGGTATCAGTGACTATAGCATGAGTCATTCCAGCCTTGTACCCTGCGAAACCCAGAGGGCCCGCTTTCTTGACTTCAGGCCATGACCTGACTCTAGTCGTCTGCGATCTGGCTCTCTTCCTAGGCCAGAACTGCATACTTCCGCTCCTTGGCTGTCTTACGGTAGGCATTGTCTTCCACAGTTTTTTGAGTTTTTTTAAAAATCTTTTCCATGTTTTGCGATTTTCTAAGAGAGCTCCTTAAAGCCTCTGAGCAGCTTTGCCGATCTCTCTTGCAGAACCTGAGGTACCATATACCAGCACAGCACGGGACAATCTAGTCCGATGACAGCCTATTCCTGGCCCTCCCGGGAGAAACAGGACTATTTCCCTATCCAAAGACAGGAAGTATAGCCGGAAATGGAAGTTAACCTTTTCAGGCTCCGTTTACCCTATTCGGATACACATCCGAATATGCTCTCGCACCATTTTGGTGGAACTTCGATTGGGAGGATTGGATCTATTTATAAAAGTAACGGTAAAATAGATTAAAGGTAACATTAACCCTGCTTCTCCAGAAGAGTCCAGGAGAACCTCAAAGATAGATGCTCCTGAAGGATGATGCGCTGTGCTATCTATAATACTGCCGACATACAACGAAGAAGAGAACATCCTGGCCACTATCAAGGAGATAAAGAGAGAGCTGGATGGGATACGGCACGAGATTATTGTTGTGGATGATGATTCTCCCGACATGACATGGAAGACTGTCCAGGATGCCAAGCTGAAGCATGTGAGATGCATAAGAAGGCGACGTCGTGTCTCGTTGAGTGCAGCAGTGATCCTTGGATTCTCAAGGTCAAGATATGGGCTAGTGGCAGCCATGGACGCCGATGGGCAGCATGACCCAAAGATACTGAAAGAGATGCTCGCGCACATCAAGGACCATGACATCGTCATAGGCTCTCGTTTCGTGGAAGGGGGAGGGATAGAGGGATGGTCCCGATCAAGATACTTGATGAGCAGGATTGCAGCACACCTTGCTGACATCGCAGCACAATCCAAGCTGAGAGACCCCATGTCGGGCTTCTTCATGATTAAAAGAGATACATTCAGCAGTATCAGAGGAAGACTGAAAGGGAAAGGCTATAAGATCCTGCTCGAGATTGTCCTGGCATTGGAGACCGAAGGCAGACCTCCAAGAGTCCATGAAGTGCCATTGAGATTCAGGCTGAGGGAAAAAGGTGAAAGCAAGCTTGGAATCCCAGTAATAAGAGAATACATATCGATGCTTCTTGGTCACACTTTCATGACAAGACAAGGATTATCACGCCTCTTCAAGAATATCATCATCCCTGTCGCCATCATCCTAGTCATCATCATGATTGCACTATAG
>CAZTTX010000044.1:4212-7382 GCA_964616085.1 uncultured Methanosarcinales archaeon | reverse complement strand
ATATCCTTTTCACTTCTTTCTTCTTAGGATGGGTTCGTCTCCCTCTGCTGAAACGCATCATTGGCCTGCGCAGGATCCCTTATGATATGATTAGCACCAACCTAAAATACATCTTCAGCAAGCGAAAGCTCTATGTCTATGGTGCATTAGTCTATAATGTCTTCAACTGGTGCATGAGTCACCTTGCCACTTTCTTGATATTGAGATCGCTTGGAGCCGATGTTGGTTTTCTTGAAGTTTTTATTGTGGCTTCACTCATCACGCTAATCTCCCTCATTCCATTGAGTCCTGGAAGTCTTGGAGTGAAAGAAGCTTCTGGTGCTGCTCTCTTCACTTTATTTCTAGGCTTGCCTCTTGAGATTGCTGTGAATTCTATGCTGCTTCACAGGGCAATATCATACACAGTATCGCTTTTGTATTACATCCTGAATCATCATCTGATATATGAGAAATATAGATGGCTGAAAGAGACGAAGTCGTCACATACATAACTATTCATGCTCGACTTCGTAGATAAGGATGTTGCACTCCCTCTGGTCGACTACCTTGACAAACCTTGAGAGATTCTCTTTCATCTTGTCTATTGAGACATGAGCATCATGCTTGCCTGCCACCGTGATGTCCATGAATTCTATCTTTGCATGGGAAGCATAATTGCTCAGATGCGATAGTACGTATCTTGATGCGATGGCAAAATTGCCTTCTTTGTAATGGAGGTAGCCCTTCTCGACCAATGAGTAGAGGAAGTCTGTGACTTTCATATTACCTGTCTTCGACACCATGTCATCTTTGGTGAATTGCTTCAGCTTGAAAGCCATCTCTAGTGTTTGGAGCTCCTGCTGAGAAAGCTTGTCGAGCTCAGGCAAGTATGAGACCGAGAACTCATCGATGTTCGTGACAATACCACCATCATGCAATGAGACGAGAAGATTGAATTTCCTTTTTCCAGAATCACACATGAACATTGCTCCTGGAGTCAGCATGTTCTTTATACTCTTGACTTTCCTGTCCGACATGAGCTCTATGTCCTTATGAGACCTGTTCGGCTTCACGATTGGTATCATAGGATGCTCTTCGTGCTCTTCTAGGTCTTTGAAGAACTTGTCCTCGTCTTCTACACTCTCCAAGATATTTACTGCTGTACCTCCATGCTTTGTCTTCCTTGGGCGTATGTTGACGAAGAGCGGCATGTCAACCACGCCTGTCACGAGAGAGGTCCCGATAGGAAGCCCTTGTATCTCCGCCTCTGATTCTGCATTAATCCCTTCGACAGAATTGATGATTGCCTTAAGGTCATTAGGATTAGTGACTTTGAGTATCATCTGGGTGGTGCACTGGCTGAGCACAGACTTGTCAAGTCTTGCAGGCCTCTGTGATATTACACAGAGCCCCATACCGAACTTCCTCCCTTCTGAGGCTACGGTCCTGAGCACCTTTGATGATTTTGCTTCGCCAAAGCCACGCTCTGGGCAGAAATTATGGGCCTCTTCCACAACACAGAAGAATGGTGGTATCTTGTTGAGCTTGCGCTGGTCGAAAAGGTCTTTCAATAGCTTGTATACCAGGATTTCCTGACCTTCAGGAGGCAGTCCCTTGAGATTGATGATGGACGCTCTCCCTGGTTGGATTAGCTCATTGTATGGTGTATAATTGACTGAGAAGAGATCCATGTTCTTGACGTGGTTCACTACACTGATGATGTTGTATTTTGCAGGACTCTCATCATATTCCAGTTCTAGTATGAGATTGGAGAGATCGAGCTTAGGCATGTTCTTGATCGCGTTATAGAGGAGTGCTGTCTGATTGGAGCTGAGCTTTGTGGGGAGCATGTGCATCAGCTCATCTGACTTGAGGTCGTCATTCAGCTTAATTGGGTTGAGGTTCTCGATGAATCCATACTCTTTTATGTTCTTGGTGAACCTTTTAGGTTTTATCCCGAAGTGATTCATCTTCTTGATGTCAGACTTGTCGTCATTCGCAGACTTCATCTGAGAGTATTCGCCATGAGGATCGATGATCACAAGAGGTACGTTCTTCTCCATGATCTCTTCCAGCAGGACACCGGCAGAATAAGATTTGCCCGCTCCGGACTTGGCAAGGATGGATATGTGTTTTGTCAGCAGATTCTTCAGGTTTAGACGTATAGGGATGTTCTTGCCCTCAAGCTTCCCGATGTATGCCCCATCTTTTGTGTTGATCTCTATTATGCTCTTTATGAAGCTGTCTTGTGCAAGGAGCACTTCGGATTTTGGCGCGAAAGGTATCCTGATCTGCTTGAATACCCCATCCTTGTCCTTGTATCCGATGATGCGACATTTGGCAACAGTCTTGTCCTCGTACATCTCAAGCTCTATTACCTGGCCAAGGACATAATCATATCTCTCGTGATATACCTGGACGAAATCGAGCTTCTTCGCTTCCTTCTCGACAAGAAAGGTGAAGCTGGTGGTAGTCGTCTTGCCGTATATGTGACCAAGAATCATGCCCTCTGAGGAAGGGGAGGTATTTATATATGTTTCTGTGCCATGGCCCTAAGAATTATTTCTTGCTCTTGAGCTTTTCTTTTGTGGCTTTCTCAGACACAATGGCAGAATTCCCGCTTGGGTCCTCGACTATGAGCTTAAGAGTGTCCTTGCCCCACATAGTGTTCTGGAGCTTCTTTATCATGTTCTTTGCCTTCTTCCTCTCAGTCTTGTCCTCTGCATTATCGCGGACATTCTCTAGTTGGACCTTGACACGGTTCAGTATGCCTTCGACATTCGTGATATACCCATTAGCAGCAGCGCCTGGCTCGATGGTAGTTATCCTTGGTATCTTTACTGTCGCATTTGAAGATTTGACGATGCGCACGCTCATGTCATCCTCGCCATCTATATCCAAAGTATATTTCGCTGGTTCGCCCACTTCAGTAGGTTCCACGTCTGCCTTGTGGTACTTGCAGGCTGTGCATTGCATAGAAAAGATAAATACATTCCCAAAATACGGAATCTCACGTTCTATCTCTGTCAGCTTCAAGGTGTTCTCGGAACAGATAGGACACTGTTGCCCATCAATCTCTACTGGCTTTGGTATATCGTCTTCACCCATAAATCTCACGACTCAGACAAAATCAGATATTTATTTAAACATTTCGTATGCATTCCCGGCAGACTTTTATATCTTCACATCAA
>CAZTTX010000044.1:0-4112 GCA_964616085.1 uncultured Methanosarcinales archaeon | reverse complement strand
ATATCTTCACATCAAATGAAGTCTTTGCCGAAGATTATGAAGCATATGGTTGTAGGATATAGCGCTTCTCATCTGCCCTCTAAAATTAATAAATCAGACAAAATGTTTATATAGCCAGGTTTTTCTCAAAAAAAGATGCGCCATCATCTAAGGATAGCAATCATTTCTGGGGCCATTCTGGTATCTTTCATCCTACACTCATACTCTGTCCACGCCTTCTTTATACCTGGCTCTATACAAATTTTTGGGGCAGCAGTATCTAATCTTTTTGCATATTTGATTATTCTCGTCATGGCCTTCTTTGGG
The DNA here is from genome assembly GCA_964616085.1 of uncultured Methanosarcinales archaeon. Classification (GTDB taxonomy): domain Archaea; phylum Nanobdellota; class Nanobdellia; order Woesearchaeales; family CAZJJJ01; genus CAZJJJ01. The sequence goes on along the minus strand of CAZTTX010000044.1, from coordinate 3,806 downwards.
TCAATCTTTGTCTCAATGAAAAATCCTCTTAAAAGATTTGGACTTCGTCTGAAGAAAAATGTTAGAACTTATGCTTGGATTCTTTTTACATTGGTGTTGATATCTATTTCACTTGTCACTTTTTCTGAATACAGGAGGCTCCAGGATCTTAATGTCCCCGAAACTACATCTTTTGGTTTCGAAAGTAATGCATTTGAGGGTGTACAGATGATAAATTCATCTCTCAACATAAGTTTCTATGGCGGAGATTCTGAGCCATTTTATGTGTTCAGAATATACGAACTGGAAAAGGTAGGTCTTGAAGGCCTCATCGATATTTATGACAATATAGAAAGATCTGATAACCTTTGCATAGATTTCAGCGTATATCTTAATATTTCTCGTAGCAAAGGTGGACCGTTTCTAGATATGCTTAAGGATGAAGTAAAAAGAGATCCGACCACAGAAATCCGTCTTAGCGCAAATTATTCTCTTAAAGCAAATCTCTCTTCAACTTCTTACGAAAAACTTATGGAAAAGGGTGAATATATTTTTATCAATGCCCATAGCAACTTATGTTCATCAGAACCATCACACCTCTTCTTCCTTGATTATCTTTCAAGATATTACGCCTATGGTGCGGAAGTGAACCTTGATGATTATTCCTTTGAAGATATTGAGAATCGCAAAATAATATCTTCAATCAGCCCAGAAGATTTTTCTGAGATTTTCCGATTTGAACTCTCTGAATATATTGAATATCGTACACTGCTTGATAATCCAAAGAAGCTTTCTGAAAGACTCGATCATTTCAAAGATGATAAGATATTGTTCCTATGCTCGGGAGGAGGCACCGCAAGAACATATGCTGTCTTGTTAACTATGCTAGGTTTTGATGTGAAATCGTCGGGTGTATTATCAACAATGAATGATGAACTGCTTGATCAAGAAGGTCTTTCGAAAAGAAATATTGAAAATGCAATTATGATTAACACCGTGGAAAATATCCCTAATAGAAACCAGAATATCTTCTATATATATCATGGTTTGGGAGCAATTCATAGTGAATGTATTGAATATCTTGAAACTAGAACAGGAGGTCATTTCTCAGAGGTCCCCGCATATGATCATATGCTTTCAGATAGCTATGACAAGGACTATGAATCCGTCTCTCGCTCAGAAATAATGCGTTCTAGTGTAATCTGCAGAGATAGGCTTGATTGTCTCCTGACACAATACTGGCTTTACCAGAATGAGATTCCAAAGCATGTTATATATTATGCAGGAGAGGCTTGTGGCAAAAAAGTATAAGACCGCCTTTCCGTGCAAACCTTTTTAAATACCTCCCATTTTCTAGCGCCCATGCCAAAGAAAGAGAAAGATGTTTCTGCTGGAGACATTGAGGGAGGTCAGCCTGTGCTCAACATAGGTCTCATAGGTCACGTGGACCATGGGAAAACTACCCTCACTGAGGCGCTATCTGGCAGATGGACAGATACACATTCTGAAGAGATGCGTCGTGGAATCACTATAAAACTAGGGTATGCTAACACAGTCATCAGGAAATACCCTGGAACAGATGATCATACAGCATACACTGTTGACAAGGAGACGAAGGATGGGAAGGACCCAGTCCCATTGAAGAAGATAAGCTTCGTCGATGCTCCTGGTCACGAGAGCCTTATGGCGACCATGCTTTCAGGCGCCACCATAATGGATGGTGCTATCCTCATGATATCTGCTAATGAGGAGTGCCCTCAGCCGCAGACAAGAGAGCACCTCATGGCGCTTGAGATAATGGATGTAGATAAGGTCATTGTCGTCCAGAACAAGATAGACCTTGTCTCCCCAGAAGAAGCAAAAGAGAATTACAATAAGATCAAGGAGTTCATCTCGACGACAAGATACAAAGATGCTCCCATCGTTCCTATCTCTGCACAGCATCGTGTCAACATAGATTTACTGCTGAGCATGATAGACAAGACATTTGGAGTCCCTGAACGTGATAGGACTCTTGATCCCATGATGTTCGTCGCCAGAAGTTTTGATATCAACAGGCCTGGCTATACTCCTGCTGATATCCTAGGAGGTATCCTGGGAGGAAGCCTTAAGCAAGGAGTCTTCAAGGAAGGCGATGAGATAGAAATCAAGCCTGGGAAACGCACCGAGCAGAACAATAAGATTGTCTATGAGCCCATAACCACTAAGATAAAAGAGCTCTATTCCGGAACTGACCGGATACCTGAGGCACTTCCTGGAGGATCGATAGGTGTTGCTACATATCTCGACCCTGGTGTAGTGAAGTCAGATTCTCTGATAGGATCATTAGTCGGGCACAAGGGCAAGTTGCCTGAGACATTACATGAAGTCACCTTAGAGACCAATCTCCTTGAGCGTGTTGTAGGCTCTAAGACAGATATGGATGTGGAGAAGATAAAGGCAGGGGAGACACTCATGCTTAACGTGAACGCATCTTCAACTGTCGGACAGGTTGTAAAGGCTGATGGGAAGAAGGCCCATTTCAAGCTTAGGTTGCCTGTGTGTGCGGAGCCGGGGGCTAGAGTGACCATATCAAGGATGATCGGATCAAGGTTCCGTCTTATTGGTTATGGGGTGCTTCAGTAGAAAAAGTTTTAAATCTGGTCCAGAGACCAGAAGATATTCAAACTATGCGGATGTAGTTTAGCCTGGTTAGAGCACCAGACTCATAAGGTTTGAGTGATGAGCCGCAAGGCGATGATTTATCAGGTGCTGAGCAATCTGGAAGTCCGGGGTTCAAATCCCCGCATCCGCATTTATTCACACTCCAATGTTGCGGGTATTTTTCATGCTCAGAAGAGTAGACTCTTCTGGCAGCGATTCCATCGCAATCCCCGCATCCGCATTTGATAGAATCAAATGCTGGGCGGGCCCAGCAACGTGTTGCTGTATGCCCGCATCCGCATTTATTACCTCAATATCTCCAATACTCTCAAGATGCTAGCCTATCAATCTATACCACATGACAATGTACAGGTCCAGGAGCCTTACAGTATAGATAGGTGTGTTCTCAGCAGGCATATGAGACGGCTCAGGGACATGAACAGCTCAAAATTGGCTTCTGATTACCCTTGGCTCAATGGCACTATAGGAAAACGGATCATTGCCGGCCTCAAGAATCCTGAGTATGTTGTGGAAGGTCTCAAAGGCGCTATCGAAGAGGAAGTCATGAGGTTTAAGGGCAGTTATTCTGGCAATGGGCTAGAGGCCAAGCTTGACGACCTTGTCTCCGATATACCCACAGACAGACGTCTCGGCAAGTTGCTTAAGGAGAACGAGAGGTATGCGCTGGCCTTGGAGACACTCAAGGATTATGATACTATATTCAACGAGTTCTATGGCGATAAGCACAAGATGACACCTGTTGAAGAGTTCCAGGCCTTCGGCAAGAGGAGTGTGCTTGCTCAAGACTCTCCACTCTCCCAGCCGAGATACTCATACGAGAGAAGACCATTGGATAAGTTCTTGGAGGAGAAGTCTCTCAGCAGGTCAGAATATGCATCAATGCGACGAGTGCTGCGAAAGCATGCAGGTGCTGACCTTGATAGGATGCGTCGTCTTGTCAGAGGATGGTCGTTCAAGGATATGGATCGGCTTCAAGTGAAGGATGCATACAAGGCTTGGTGTGCATGGAAAGACTCAGGTGGCACAAAGAGATCATTCGTCGAGAACCACAACATCAGCAGCACATATGCTCTCAACAGAGTGATCTATTCGGAGGAAGAATAACAACAAACCGGCCCCGCTCGGACTCAGAACAGATTAGCTTTATCTGGTAATAGCGTGTG
>CAZTTX010000043.1:4101-7529 GCA_964616085.1 uncultured Methanosarcinales archaeon | reverse complement strand
CCAGAGAATCTCCTTCATCAAGATTGATTGCCCTTATTCCTCCTTTCCGAGGTCTGGAGTATGCTGCAAGTGAAGTCTTCTTTATAGTGCCATTGCCTGTTATGAGGGCAAGATTCTTAGAAGCATCAAAATCCTTCACTGGGATGAATGTACTCACAGACTCATCTTTCTCTATCTCTATAATGTTAGCCATATGCTGACCGCGGCTCTGTCTTGTACCTTCAGGTATCTCATAGACCTTCTTCCAGTACACCTTGCCAGCATCAGAAAAGAACAGGATATAATTGTGCGTGCTTGTCACGAATACAGACTCTATGAAATCGTCTTCCTTCGTCGTCGAAGCAATCACACCCTTCCCACCTCTGTTCTGTTGCCTATATGTGCTAAGAGGAATCCTTTTGATATACCCAGAATGTGATACCGTAACTACAACATCATGCTCATCTATAAGACTCTCCAGATCAAGTGAAGAATCATCCAGTTCTATGTCAGAGACCTCGGACCTCCTCTCATCCCCGAACTTGTCCATTAGCTCCTGCGTCTCATCAATTATGATCTGATCCATCCTTTCTTTAGACTCAAGGATTGCTTTGAGCTCTTTGGCAAGCTCCTGTAGAGATTCATGCTCAGCCTTGATCTTACCAGTCTCTAATGAGGTCAGTTTCTGCAGCCTCATCTCAAGTATCGCATTAGACTGGGCTTCTGATAATGAGAATTTCTCCATGAGTGATGAGCGCGCATCATCCACAGACTCAGACGCCTTAATGAGCGCTACGACAGCATCAATGTTAGAGAGTGCTATCATAAGTCCTTCAAGAATATGAAGTCGCTTCTCAGTCTTCTCAAGATCATATTCAGTACGTCTCCTTATGACCTCTCTCCGGTGCTTGACAAACTCTTCGAGGCAATCGATTATACTCAATGTCTCGGGCTTGTTATCCACCAACGCTACAAGATTGATACCGAATGATACCTCAAGCCTAGAGTGCTTGAAAAGCTGGTTGAGTAGCACATCAATGCTAGCGCCCTTCTTAGGCTCTATGACAATCCTTACTCCACCTTTATCAGACTCATCACGCAAGTCTTTTATCTCATTGATCTTCTTGTTCTTGACAAGCTCAGCAATCTGCTCTATCAGATGCGCCTTGTTGACCATGTAAGGTATCTCATCAACGATTATCTTCTCTCTCTCACCCTCAGTCTCAATGGATGTCTTCGACCTTATCTTGACAATCCCTTTCCCATTCTTGTAGGCGCTGAGTACACCACTCTTCCCGATGATGATACCACCGGTCGGAAAATCAGGTGCAGGCATGTGCTCAATCACATCTTCAGGCGTCATTTCAGGATTTTTTATGAAGCTGATTATTGCAGAACCAAGCTCTCGGAGGTTATGCGGAGGTATGTTAGTGGCCATACCGACTGCGATTCCAGAAGACCCATTCAATAGAAGACTTGGAAGCTTCGAAGGCAAGACTGTAGGTTCGTTCAAAGAGCCATCGAAATTAGGCGCGAAGTCCACAGTCTCCTTCTCTATGTCCTCAAGGATCTGGGCAGATATTTTGGCAAGACGGGCTTCGGTATACCTCATCGCAGCAGCCGAATCGCCATCAACGCTCCCGAAGTTCCCCTGGCCATCAATCAAAGGATAACGCATCGAGAAATCCTGTGCCATACGTACAAGAGAATCATAGACTGCACTATCACCATGAGGATGGTAACGTCCTAGGACATCACCCACTATACGTGCACTCTTTTTGTATGGTTTGTTGAAATGAAAGCCAGACTCGTGCATCGAATAGAGAATCCTCCTATGCACAGGCTTCAGTCCATCACGTATGTCTGGCAGAGCCCTCGAGATGATGACAGACATCGCATAATCCAAGAATGCAGTCTTCATCTCGTTCTCGATTTCACTGGAAAGCACCTTCCCAAGGTTGAGATCCTTCGCTGCCCTCTCAGAAGAAGCCTCATCGGCATCCGCAGCAGGGACTATCTTCCCTTCTTCACCATCATCCATCAACTAATCACTCCCATGTCTACACGAGTAAGATCGCACTGCAGAAATTGCAGAGCAGCGACCCGACAAAAAACCTCAAAAAAATCAGGCCCAGCCTTATTTCATAGCTCGAGAAAGGGGTGTTCTATTTATTAAGTTTTTGGTGAAAAACAGCGGATAGTTAGGAATAAATATATAAATCACACACATACTCAGACGATATGCCAGATGAGAAGCTCATCAATAAGGTTGAAGCTGTTTTGTTCGCATCGGGAAAACCTTTAGATCCTGATACGATAATGAACATAACAGAAGAAGACTCAAAGCGAAAGCTGAATTCTGCTCTGAAATCCTTGAAGGAGAGATATGAGACGAAAAGCGGTTCGCTCATGGTCATAGAACAGGATGGCTTATGGAAGCTCACTGTCAGGGAGGAATTCCTTCCTGTGGTCAGGAAGATTGTCTCCGACACAGAACTGCCTAAGACCGTTCTGGAGACCTTGGCTGTCATCGCCTGGAAAGCTCCAACCGTACAATCCGAAGTAATCAGGGTCAGGACAAACAAGGCATATGATCACATTGACCAGCTGGAGAAGCTAGGCTTTGTCAACAAACGGAGAGAGGGAAGATCTTACAGGCTTGACCTCTCAGAGAAATTCTTCGAATATTTCGATGTAAGAAAGGGTGACATAAAGACCATGTTCAAGGATAGTAAAGGCATAGAGAAAGAGCTTGAGCTCGAACAGAAGAAACATATGGAGAATAAAGAGCCTGATCGAGAAGAGCACAAAGAGGAACAAGATGCTCACAGCAAAGAAGAGATCGAGGAAGCGATAGACGCTGAGAAGCCACATCTAGGTAACCTCGAGATTGTCGATTCTATAAATCAAAAGGCGCCAGAGAGTATCCAGATAGTTGATGCTATCAAGGAAAAGGAAAAAGGCGAAGAAGATTCTACCAGCACTGTAAAAGAGGCGGAAGAGATCATAGAAGAGCTTGATGAGGATAGCGAAGAGTCCTGAAACGCCACAGCCACAAGACATGCCTGCACAACCAATTTAAAGACAAAGAAAGATTTCTATGTATGCTCGGAATAGACTTCAATGACCCATCAACATTCCCCAGCAGTGTGCCAAACAGGATGTTCCTGCTCAATTGCCCTGGATGCGGCAAGAGCATGAGATATAAAGAAAACCTGAATACACCTCAGAAAAACTCAGACATCTCAATAAAGAAGAAAAGATGTGTATTCTGCGGAAAGACCTTCAGTGTTAAAAGCAACATAATACGAAGCATAGGATAATCATTTGAGCTTGAGCTTATCCCCATCCTTCACTACACTTTCTGCTTCAACAAGCATATCGACAATCTTGCCAAGATTACTTTCCGATATACCCAAGACCTTCGACATCTTCCCCAAGGTATCATG
>CAZTTX010000043.1:0-4001 GCA_964616085.1 uncultured Methanosarcinales archaeon | reverse complement strand
CAAGATTACTTTCCGATATACCCAAGACCTTCGACATCTTCCCCAAGGTATCATGCCCAGAATTGACGGCCAGCTTTATGCTGTTCTTCAGCAGGTTCTCTGTGTTCCTATTCAGCGCCTGGTTTTTAGAGTTCGTGGTCTTGACGAGCATGTCGAGATTGTGTAGGCGCGTCTGGAGATCGTTCAGGAAATTCGTGAGTGCCTTGGATGAGTACTTGAGCACATCAGGGTCTACGATCTCGATGGAAGACGGCATATAATCAAAGCAGAAGTTTATAACGGCATCTGTGCCCTTGGCCATAAGCTCAACCTCAGCAAATGTGCTGAACATAGAGCCTTCAACCTCTTTTGCCTCAGAGACATCTTCGCTTATGAAGATGAGCTTTTCAGATTCCTTTATCTTAGCCAGATAATCCCCCAATGCCTTCTCGACGTGCTCCTTAGGTTTTCCGAGCACTTCAATTATTGCAGTGAAATGGATATAACCTTCAAATATCTTCTCACGAATCTCTTTCTTGTCCATACGTCCAGAAAACCCCTCTCTTTTTATAAAAGTAACGAAGAGATAGCATCAATCGCCCTTAAGCAGACTGAAAATGGCAAGAGATACGAATGAGAACACCATCAATCCAGGTATCGCATCTTGTAATGAGAATATGCTATATCTTCCTGGAATTTTGTCCGAGAGCCTTACTGGAATACCATGAGGCTCAGGAAGTATATTATCAACATCATTCTTCTCAGGTTTCTCTCTTCTAAGGTCGGGAGGAGAAGCCATGAGTTTCTTGCCATATGAATCATCCTCAATTTCATCGCAACGTATGAAAATCTCCCTTTCAGCCATCTCGCCAAAAGATTCGATAATAAGTCTGCCATGGACATCGCGTGAGCACACGTCATGAAGACTTACTGTCTTCGTGAACCTCGCTTCAGATCCCCTAAAGAATCGGAATCTTTTTCTCTCTGATATCAGCTCATCATCTTCATCAATGACATAAATCTCAGAATCACTGGCAGAATCCACATTAGACATGTATATCCTTACCTCTATAACGTCGTCAAAAGATATGTGATTCTCAAGATAGACATGCTCAATGTCAATAGCATACTCAGCATCTTCCTCATCCTCATCAGGAGTATCGGGCTCATATGGGAGACCGTCTTGCACAAACGATGTTGCAATATCATCATAGAGGGTCACATTACAACCAGCAATCTCAAGCTCTGCCATGATGAGGTATATACCCTTCTTCGAGCTTGGTGTGAACTGCTTCCTATCAGTATTGCTGCTCGTGAAAGGATCTCTTTTTGTAACGCCTTCGACATCCTCAACCCAATAAGTCACATTCACTGGACGTCTTGTACGTGGCGAGACATCAAACTCGAAAAAGATTCTATCATCATGGATGTCATCAGTGACTATGGAAAAAGCAATCTCATCACAATCAGGCTCTTTGCCATCTTCTGCCTCCATAGATACGCACATCTCTTCTGTCAGCAATTCATCTTCGAATTCTACTTTTCCACCATGAGCACTATTCAGTATTTTCTTGATTCTGAGGAGTTCTGTGGACAAGGACCCGTAGGTAAGATAAGAATCATCGAGAACCACACCATCATAGGTCAGATTGATGCTCGTTGATGATTCTGCCTCAGCCATGACAGATCCATCATGCAACAGAGTGAGCTCGACATCATCCTGGCGCGTCATGTTGCCATTTGACAAGGACCTAGCGATGCCTTGTATCTCACCACCCTCAATGTCATACAGGAAAGTCATGTTGAAACTCTTATTGTGCGATGCAACGCTTGGTAATACTGCCAATATAATCAGGAAGACCAACAAAAAAACAGCATCTCTCTTTGCCATCATTAACTCACCTCGGATCCTGAAAGAGCATGATGCAGCTTTAATATCGGTTGTGGCGAATAATCCGGAAAAATTACAAGATGTCAGGAAATAGGCAAGGATATTAAAGAATTTGCCAACATGCTACTCTCAAATAGTAAGAAAGATTTAATAATAAATCAGATAGAGTTATAATCATAACCGGATGGGGATGAATTAATGGGGTTTTTAGACTTACTCTCTGGAAAAAAGAAGAAAAGTGAAGACGGAAATAACATTCCGCCGCCTGCACCTGGTGCAAATCCTCCGGGACAAGGCAATCCTAAGGATGCTCCTAAACCAAGCAATGTTCCTCCAGCACCTTCTGCCGATTCAAATCAGGGCAAACAGGAAGAGAAAAAAGAAGTGGGAGACAACAAAGACGGGCAACAACCTCCTGCTCCAAATGTTGGAGACCAAGGTGCTCCGAATCCCGAGCAACAGAAAGAGGGAGGGCAGCCAGGCCCTGAGCAGCCGCCGAAACCTGCTCCAGCTTTCAAGGATGATTTTCCAAAACTGGATCTGCCTAAATTCCCAGGAGGAAGTGACCAAAGCAACATGAAAGTTCCCGATTTCCCTGGAAAGAAACCTAGTACAGAAGGCAGTGAGCAGGAACAGCCCCAGGAACCGCAAGGGCAAGATGCAAAAGCGCCAGGGTTCCCCACACCAAGTGAAGATAAAGGTGCCATGCCAAGTTTCAAGCCTCCACAAGGAGAAGAAAGTCATGGTGGAAACCCACAGCAACAGCCCGGTGCTCAAAGTGGACAAATCAAACCACCTGGAGCCCCTGATTTAAAGACCACGCCGCAAGGTGCTGATCAGGGCATGCAACAGAACGGCTTCCAGCAGCCACCTGCACCAAAACCGGAGCAGGCTCCTGCGCAAGCCAATATGGGGACTGCTGAGAATAGTGAACAAGAAGAGTCATTCAGTAAGTGGCATCCTCAGAAATACGTTACTGAGGATGAACAGAGCCTTGACAGGATGAAAAGGAGGCTCCATAAGCCTATGGATGAGGTTGGCACCGACAAGTCAGAGATAGGGAATGTCGAAGCTCAGATGAAGAAGCATAGGAAAGTCAAAGGACCACTATTCATAGAGATTAATGATTATAAGAGAGTACTTAATTCAGTGGATGAGATCAAGAGGGATGTGAACGAGTCCCACGATTTCGTGCTGAAGCTAGACGAATTCAACAATGGAAAGCATGCCGAGTTCGAGAAGTGGAAAAAGTGCTTCGAGTACATACACAACAAGCTCGGTTTTATCGACAAGACGCTTTTCGAGGAGACAAACAACTGATACCCGGGTGACAAAAAATGGCCAAGGAATTACCTGTTTTCATAAAAGTTGAAGATTACAAAGATGTTATCGATGTCATGGAGCTGGTCAAGAACAAGATTCTCGAAGCTAACGGAGTTCTCGAGAAGATTCGTAAGCTCAAGGCTGAAGAGGATGCTGAGCTTGAGCTCTGGAATGCTAATCTAGAAGACATCGAGAGAAAGATCTCTTATATTGATAGGACTTTGTTCGAACCGGAGGATATTTGATGGCTACCCCAAAGAACCCTAATACATTTTTTGTAGGTATAAAGGAGACCAGTGACCTGAAAAGGGCTATACTGGAATCTACTAGGGACACGGTTGTCTTCCTGCAGAGGTATGAGAACTTCAATAAGATCAAGAAAGAGAAAAACGAAGCCATCAATGAACTGAAGAAGATGGTCAAAGAAATTTCATCTGTGGTAGCAGACCTCAAACGGAAACTACCTGAGTCAGAACTACATAAGAGACTTAATGCAGACGAGATCAGCGTTGAGAAAGACATAATAGGGATTGGGCTGCAGAAAAAGAAGACGCAAGCAGAGAAATCTAACCTCCAAGCAAAATCAAGAGATACCAGCCAAAAGAAAGGCGTTGAGAAGACCAAGGAAGAGATTGAGAAAGGTCAAGAAAAGAGCAAGCAAAAGAAAGCTAGTAAAGTCAACAGTGAGATGGATAAGCTCGAGAACCAGCTCAAGGAGCTTGAGGGACGTCTCAAGCAATTCGAATGATTCTTTCTGAAAACATTTTTAAGCAGGCTGTTGTTCCTATGCCATATGTGGGGATAGGAA
>CAZTTX010000042.1:0-7540 GCA_964616085.1 uncultured Methanosarcinales archaeon | reverse complement strand
CCAGCTTCCACAGCAACGTAAGTCTTGCACTCATCACGTTTCGCTTCATGCCTTATCCGCGAGCACAAATATGTCGCATACTCGACCTCACCGCGATCTACAAGAGATGATAATCTCTCACGGTCAGAGGTCAGAAGAAGACTAGAGTCGCTAAGGTCATCCATATCAAAATCGTCTGGATCGAAATCAGAGTCCTCCACATCAGGTATGTCTTCCTCCATATCTTCAGGTTCAGGTTCTCCAATCTCATCTTCAGGGTCAAATGGGAATTCGTCCTCATCATCCTCGGGCTCAGGGTCATCAGGCACATCTTCAGGATCGTCATCCGCATCTTCTGGATCTGGCTCTGGATCCTCTGGCTCATGATCATCAGATACAACATCGAAATCGAAGCTTGTCCTTGCCTCAACTTCACCTTTGTAATCTGCTATGGCCTTGAACTCATACCTTCCAGGCGATAAATCTGAGGGCAATGTGATGCTACCTCCCAGATTGGAAACTACTGCTTTGGTGTCGCGTGTGCGCCTCATAACATTCTCGTCTTGGTCAAGGATCATATATGTGAAGTCTATATCGAACTCTCTATCGAAACCCATCTGTGTAGCACTTATGCTATAATATAGCTCATCTCCCGGCTCCAAATCCCTATTGGGGTGTGAGTTCTCACTCTCAAGGTCAAGAAGACGCTCCTGCATATCCAATCCATTGCTGAATGACACATCACCTGGCACCATCAGGAAAAATGCTGTGCCGCCAAGGGCAGCAATCAATACAAAAATGAAAATTGCCTGTTTAGGGACATGGAAGTGTGATTGCCTATAGTTGTTGACAACCTTATGCACCAGATGGAAGTCATGGCCCTGAGATATCAGGTTGGATTGTATGTTCTCCAGTGTCAATCCATAAGATAGACCCTGTTCTGCCAAAGCTTTAATCTCTTCTTCCTGCTTCTTCCTCTGTGATGAACCTTGACCCAATCCAAGAGTATCTTTGATGAGAGAGAAGAAGTTCTTGTGGTAGTGATTCAGTGCCTGATCCACCACTCTGTAATCATATCCTTTATTGATGAGCTCAGAACGTACCTGTGCTAGACTATACCCAGAACCAATCAGCTGGTCTATGTAGTCTATGTATGACCTCGCGGCAAGATCTACAGCCTCTTTTACAGAAGTCTCGACATCCTTCTTATCATAGCCATATGACTTGAGATGGCTCTCAATCTGATCCACCTTATGCCCTGAGTTCATCTGCTGGGCTACAAAATTGACTAAGTCATCGCTCATTCGGACCTCACACAGTATTTATTCCGGGTTTGTGCGTTTATATATTTTTTCAATAAAAGAAGAGCAAAAGTTATATACCAAGCTTGCGGATATGATAGCATGCCAACATTACTACAAGGATTGAGACACATCCACCTGAGGAAGAGAAAGCATCATAAGAATATGAAGAAGTATCCGAATAAGGACCCAAAGATAAAACGTCTTGACGATTCCATGCTCATCATAGGAAGCCTGGCTCCGATGTTCACACTCCCTCAAATAATCCATATATTTACTACAAAGAATGTGAGTGGATTGGCCTGGCCCACATACCTTCTCATCGCCTTGACGAATATGGCATGGATAGCTTATGGTATAGTGCACAAGGATCGTCAGATAATATCGGCGAACGTACTCTTCCTTTCAGCTAATAGCATCATACTTACCAGCATCTTCATATACTGATATCAGCTGAAAGCGTCCTTTATCCTATCGAAGAATGATTTGTAATCGAACCTATCCTTAGAGAGCTTATCGTACTCTTTCAAAAGGTCCTTCTGTCTCGTACTGAGCTTCTCAGGTACAGAGATCCTGATCTTGACATATTGTGACCCTCTCCCAGTCGAGTTCAGGTGAGGCATCCCTTTGCCTTTCAGCCTGAAGACCGTCTCTGATTGCGTGCCTGGAGGAATCTTCATCTTGGCCTTCCCATCCATAGTGGGAACTTCTACCTCATCCCCCAGTGCCGCCTGGACATATGAGATAGGTATCTGGATGCGTATGTCATCACCCTCTCTCTTGAACACATCATGCTCCTGCACAGAGATGAATATGTAGAGATCTCCAGAGGGTCCGCCATTCTCTCCGGCTTCGCCTTCTCCAGAAAGCCGTAGCCTTGAGCCCGTATCTACTCCAGGAGGGATATCTATCTTGATATCTCTTGTCTTCCTTACGGTCTTGGCCCCACGGCAATCTGGGCACGGTTTCTCAATCTCCTTGCCAGAGCCTTGGCAGACATTACATATCGTAGTCTGGGCCATCATGCCAAAAGGTGTACGCTTCGCAACCTTCATGCGCCCACTGCCGCCACATTTCGAGCAGGTCTTGACATGCTCTTCTGAGTAGGCGCCCGTGCCACCACAAGTCTCACAGTTCTCCATACGAGGTACCGAGATATGCTCAGCCTTGCCATGGAAGGCATCATCGAGGGTTATGGTCATGTCATACCTAAGGTCAGAACCTCGCCTTGGCCTATTCCTCCTACCAGAGCCTCCGAAAGGATTGCCTCCAAAGAAACCCTCAAAGATATCTTCAAAATCGAAATTGCCAAAATCGAAGCCACCACCAAAATCAAACCCACCAGAACCAGAACCATGCTCAGCACTCCCAAATCGGTCATAGTTGCTCCTAGATTTCTCATCACCCAGGACCTTGTAAGCCTCATTGATCTCCTTGAACCTCTTCTCAGCCTCAGGGTTCTCCTTGTTCAGATCAGGGTGGTATTCCTTTGCGAGCTTCTTGTAGGCCTTCCTAATCTCCTCTTGGGAGGCTTCTTTGCTCACTCCTAGTATCTCATAATAATCTTTCGCCATCTTCAAAACAATATCCTTTCCAATTCATTCACGTCGTCGGTGTAATATTTGCATTTCTCCTTGAAACCCTCAGGATTATAATGAGACCAACCTACACCGATGGTGTCCACATCCCGCTTCACAGCCATATCTATGCCCGGATCCAAATCATCCACGACAACTATATCATCAGGCGAGAGAGCATACTTCTCCATCATCATATCAAGAGGCCATGGATCTGGCTTGTTCTTAGTACCATTCTCAGAGCCTATAACCTCATCGAGGATGAAAGAACCATCCGTCGCCTCTTCATAGTGCCTCCTTATAGGTCCTTCATTAGAATGTGAGACCACTGCATATATGCCGCCTTCTGATTTGAACCTTTCCATGACATCAAGGTATCCATCGTAAAAGCGAGGCGTCATATCGCGTAGTGGATGCTCCACCCAATGCCTATAAGCGCTCTCCCATTCATCCTCATCAAATCCCAGATCATCCAGATAATATTTTCTTATGCCACCATTCCGGTTCATGGTGATGAAGCCATGAAGGTCCAATGGCTCTGCATCAGGCCTGAGCAGTTCCATTATCTCCAGATATATGGGATGATGTATCAATCTCGTACTATCCACAGCCGTATCGTCATGATCGGCCACAACGCATCTATATCTCGAAGCCATACTAAACACCAACTGATGAGATCAAGAGGAGCAGGGCAATATTCTTATTTCTTGCCCTTCCCTGAAGACTTGGAACCGTCCTTCTTCTCATCGTCTTCATTCTTGCTCTTCTTGTCATCTGAAGCAGACTCTTCGGTCTCATACTCAGCATCGACCACATCCTCTTCCTGCTTAGACTCACCAGAGGAACCTGCAGCTTCAGCTCCAGCACCCTCTTGTTGCTGGGCCTGAGCATGCTTGTAGAACTCCTCGCCGAGTTTTGAGAACTCCTGCTTGAGCTCTTCCGTCTTCGTTTTTATATTTTCGAAGTTGTTCTCACGATCCTCAAGAAGTTTCTTGAGCTCGTCAATGCGCTGCTGCATAGGTTCAATCTTGGACTTATCAAGCTTGTCACCCATGTCCTTCAAGGTCTTCTCGTACTGGAATACGATGCTGTCAGCCTCATTGAAGACATCGATGCGCTCCTTCTTCTTCTTGTCCTCTTCTGCGTGTTCCTCGGCTTCTTTCTTCATCTTCTCGATTTCTTCCTCTGTGAGATTGGTAGTAGCCGTTATCTTTATGCTCTGCTCCTTACCAGTACCGAGATCCTTAGCACCGACATTCACTATGCCATTCGCATCGATATCGAAACTGACCTCAATCTGAGGTACTCCGCGTGGCGCCGGGGGGATATCAGTAAGGTCGAACCTTCCCAGTGTCTTATTGTCTGCAGCCATCGGCCGTTCACCCTGCAGGACATGTATAGACACAGATGTCTGGTTGTCTGCAGCAGTGCTGAAAACTTGAGATTTCTTTGTGGGCACAGTGGTATTCTTCTCGATCAGCTTTGTGAAGACTCCGCCCAATGTCTCAATCCCTAGGCTCAATGGTGTCACATCGAGTAGGAGGACATCCTTGACCTCTCCACCGAGGATTCCAGCTTGGATTGCAGCACCAAGGGCTACTGCCTCGTCCGGATTGACAGATTTGTCAGGATCCTTGCCTGTGATATCCTTGACACTCTTCTGGACTGCAGGTATCCTTGTAGATCCACCGACAAGTATGACCTTGTTGATATCCTTTGCAGAGAGTCCTGCATCCTTGAGTGCCTGCTTGGTCGGGCCTTCACATCTCTTCACAAGGTCAGAAGTCAGCTCATCGAACTTCGCACGTGTCAAAGACATCTGGAGATGCTTAGGACCAGTATTGTCAGCAGTTATGAAGGGCAGGTTAATCTCCGCCTTCTGAGCAGATGATAGCTCTTTCTTGGCATTCTCAGCGGCCTCTTTAAGCCTCTGCAGTGCCATCTTGTCCTGCGATAGATCAATATTGTTCTGCTTCTTGAACTCATCAACAAGCCAATCAATAACTTTCTTGTCGAAATCATCACCGCCAAGAGTATTATCTCCATTAGTGGCCTTAACCTCGAAGACGCCATCTCCTAGCTCAAGTATCGATACGTCAAACGTACCTCCTCCAAGGTCGAATACCATTATGGTATGATCCTTTTCCTGCTTATCGAGGCCATACGACAATGAGGCAGCAGTAGGCTCATTCACGATTCTCTTAACCTCAAGCCCTGCAATCTTGCCTGCGTCCTTCGTCGCCTGGCGCTGTGCATCCGTGAAATAGGCAGGCACAGTTATGACAGCCTCTTCAACCTTATCACCCAGATATGCCTCAGCATCAGCTTTCAGCTTCTGAAGAATCATCGCAGATATCTCTTGTGGCGTATACTCCTTATCGCCCATCTTGGACTTGTGGTCTTCGCCCATGTGCCTCTTGATACTCGTCACAGTGTTCTCTGGATTGGTTATCGCCTGTCTCTTAGCGACATCGCCCACAAGCCTATCGCCTTCACCAGTGAGAGAAACCACTGATGGTGTTGTCCTGTTACCTTCAGAATTATTCACTATCTTCGGTGAACCACCTTCCATGACAGCGACTGCTGAGTTGGTGGTGCCTAAATCTATACCTATTATTTTTCCCATGAAGATCCGCCTCCTATACTTTTCTTATTGATATGGGTTCCAGTCTTACTGGTTATCTTCGACTTCTATGTGATAGTCCTCAGCTTCCAAAATTCTCCTGAGTCTATCCGCATCAGGTACCAGATCTTCTAGTCTCCCCCCCGGAATAGTGGGATGCGTCTTCAGGTATATCGCCCATTCCCTGAGTGAACGCGGGTCTTCCGCATCCACAACGTGATTGAGCAGATACCAAACGTGCAGCTTGTGGCTATGCTCTCCTTGTGCAGATACTTTGCAGTGGAGGGGCATGCTTTCACCGAGCATGCATGCATGCTTATCAGGCTGCTCCTTGTCTAGGAAGACGCATCTTCCGTATGGAGCTATATGTCTGGCTCCTGTTCTCCTGTCACCCAGACGGATCTCTTTAGGTTCGTGCTTAGGCTTATAGAGCTTCTTGTTGTAAGCCCTGACCTCCCTGAGGAAGGCTTCCTTTGCTTTCTCTAACGATACGCCAAGTCTTGCGGCGATCGCTTCTGCTTCCTCTTCCTTGACATAACCTGGAGATGACTCACATGGTGCACCAGGTCTTGCGCCCTGGCCAACCATTGCCAAGACTTTCTCTTGGTGCGTCAGCCGTGTTATGTCAACAGTCGGAAAACCTTCCTTCATCTTGAGACCTCACTCAGTCTGGGTTGACGGTCTATTAATATTTTTCTCCTTCGGAGCCATGCTCCAGGACCTAAACAGCCCTACAATCAAATGATAGTCATCTGGATATCTTGACCTTCGATGGCCTTATGACCATCTCGCCCATCATGTATCCTTTTTGGAATTCTTCGATTATCTTGCCACTCTCCTCGTCCGAATCGGACTGCATCATGCATTCATGGAAATGTGGATCAAACTTTTCACCCAGGGCCGCTATGGGCCTGACACCATTCTTCTTGAGCACATCCATCATCTGTGAGTAGATCAGCTCAATACCCTTCACGAACTCCGACATCTCATCCTTGACCTCTTTACCCTCAGAGGAACGAGCGTGTGACTGGAGAGCAATCTCGAGATTGTCCATTATCGGCAATATTTCCAGGATGAGATCCCTGTTGGAATTCCGTATCTGGGATTCTCTGTCGCGCTCAACCCTTTTCTTATAGTTCTCGAACTCGGCCTGCACCATCCGCAAAGTGTTCAACAGTTCAGCATTCTTATTCTCGAGCTCCGTGATACGCTCATTTCCTGCTTCCTGTGCGGAATCCTCTTTCTGACCCTTCTCTTCAGATCTCTTCTTTGCTCCCATCGTAACACCTTCGTTGATTTTAAATCAACAAGATTCAGAAGAAGTTAAACGCGTTGTTTTTTTAAAATTTTCGTTAAAAGGCGCCATAGACAGACAATCTCGAAGGAAAGTATAATTCTTTTCACCTATACTTGAGAGCTTCCTGCATCTCCCTTAGCATATTACTCGAATCCATCTCAGGATCAAGCGCCTTTACACGTTCAAGAAGTTCATTATAGGGCGGAGCAAAAGAATTGCCGCCTTTGGAGTCAAGAGCACGTTCTATTTGAGCTTTAGACCAGCCCATAGAACCCAAAGAAGATAAGAGCTCATCTCGACTGTGGCCATGCTCATAGGCAATCTTAGCCAGCATATAATCTACAAGAGGTTTTATTTGCGGATTGAGTTTTCCATGTCTTCCCTCTGCGTAAGATCTTATATATTCATTAGCATAGGCAATCTTGTCTGAGGGCCAACCTGCGCTGACAAGATCATGCATTATGCTCTGGTCGTTCAGACCCTTTTCCCAGACATTCTTGAATATTGCTGAAAGGTATCTCTCAAGAGCATCACTCTTACCACCGTGTGCATATCCTGCTGTGACTGGCAGGCCTAAAGAATCAGGAGAAGGTATATCTCCACTTGTTGTCTTGGACTTGCCCTTCT
Source organism: uncultured Methanosarcinales archaeon (assembly GCA_964616085.1). GTDB lineage: Archaea > Nanobdellota > Nanobdellia > Woesearchaeales > CAZJJJ01 > CAZJJJ01. Next base: position 136 of record CAZTTX010000042.1, on the reverse strand, counting down.
TTTTTGCTCCCTTAGGACTTCCATCAACAACCGGAGAAGAGCCTCCAAATAGAACCTCTCGTTTCAAATAGCCAAAGATAAGGAGAGTTATTGCAGCAATAGTAGCAAAAAGCATGACGGCTATACCAGGGTCCAG
>CAZTTX010000041.1:0-7633 GCA_964616085.1 uncultured Methanosarcinales archaeon | reverse complement strand
TGAAAGAATTGGAAGACAAGAACGGGCGCAAATACATCACCCTGTGTGACAAGGGTTTCTCTTTCCTTGAGAGATACAGGCATCTGAAGGGTTTCATAAGAGAATTCAACCTATGATTCTATTTTCTGGATACATTGTGGGATGTAGCTGAAGAACCTTGACATCAAGAAAACCCTGAAGGACCCAAGACGAGCCTGGATCCTCCCGGGAAAAGAGGTGATTGTTACTCTTCAAGGGAATGATAAAGAATTTATAAAATTTTTGAACCGAGAACATCATAGAGTAGTGACAGTCATCTCTTACTGCGTAAGCTCCGGTCCAAACGACGCCTGAGGCGCCTCGAGCTAACCCTATATCGCCTACGTGGTACCAGAGAGAGCATTACTATGCCTCCTAAGACGAAACCAAGAGCTACAAGCAGGATGTATGTAAGGTCTACAGGGATTCGTTGTGGGGCAGAAGTCTCCTCGAAGTATATGTCCAACCAGCTCAATTCAAGAGCATATTCAGCATATATCATCGCAGACCGTATATCATTATCAACCAATGAATCAGCATACTCGTAATAGCTATACCCCATGATAGGGAAATTACCTCTTTCCTGCTCACTAAGAATAACATTCCTAGCAGCGCCAAGCTTGCTCTTGACAAGGTCTTCGAGCTTATCCTGTCTCACAGTGGCAAGGTTCATGAAGACGTTTGCACTTGCCTTAGCCCTGCTTGCCCGGGATATGCAGAGAGCATATTCTCCTCTCTCCCTCTCCGCCCGTGCAGAATCAATATCTGATTGCATCTCGCTGAAATCCTGCATCGGCGCCATAGTCTGGATATACTGGATACGTTCTTGGGTCTCTGATAATTTCTGTGAGCAGGACGCTCGGAGTGCATCATCATCAATCTCAAAACGTCTTCCTCCCATGCCCAAGAAATCCTCCCATACCTTTGAGGTGTACAATCGCTCTGTAGCCTGCGCCATGCTCCTATGTGTAGATAATATGTCTTCCTGGACCAAAGCATCCCTAGCATTCTCTACGAATACCTTCGCATCGGCAATCCTCTCCTTCATTATCATATATACTTCGAAATCACTAAGTGTCTCGAGCTCAAGCTCATCAATCTCCATCTCAAACTCTTGCACCTCTTCGGCAAGATCCTGTAATGATTCCAAGAGGTCATCACCTTCTTCACCAGAGACCAGTCTCAAAATGCTCTCGTGGTTGATATTCGAGCCATAGCAATGGCTTGCTGCCGCATAATAACTCTCAGTACCCATCGCTAAATCGGCACGCTCACGCTCTCGTGAAGCTGCATCTGTAAGGTCTTGGATGAGATCAGCGTATTCTTCGGGGATATCCTCACCTAATGCAGCCTCTGAAGCAGACCTTAAGTCATCATTACGATCACAAAGACCTTCTGCCACCGAGCTCATGGTCTCAGAATATATCTCAGGTATCTCTATGTCCAGATCCCTTTCTACGATGCGCTGCCCAGTGAAATGATAAAGAGCATCATCAAGGTCTGCCACCTCAACAACCTCTATCCCAAGCTGTCGTCCATACTCTTCAGGCGCATAATTCACACCGAGCTCTCTATCTTGGACCATCGAGCCTGCAGGCACTAGCACTTTAGAGAGGCCTGCTTCAGCTGCAGCATCTATCTTGAACCGTATTCCCGAGACAGGACCTATTATACCTCCAGAATTTATGGTGCCAGTCATGGCCACATCATCCCTCAGCCTTAGGTTCTCGAGCGAGGCTATCGTTATGACCGACATTGCAGCTCCAGCACTCGGACCACCTATTATGCCGCTATTGGACCTTATGGTATAAATGAAATCATAATTTGAACAATCGTCCTGATTATACTTACAGGCAATCTCCTTAGCAAATCTTGTAGATATCTGTGTATCTATCTGGCTCAGTGGGAAAGTGTCGAGGAAGACACGTCCTGAGCCTCTACGCATCTCAATATCCACTGTTGCTATACTGCCAGAGAGACCTAATGGACCTTCCTGGACTGCCAGAAGCTTAAGCTGGCGTGAGCCTGACAAGGGCGTGCCTATCGTGAATAGCTCGCCAAAGCTGAAGGCTTGAGCAGGCACGACCAAGACCAAGAAGGCAAGCATCATCGCCATCATATAGAGATATGAGTGCCTCTTGGCATCCATCCTCAGAGCAGATAAAGTCATACCCGCAGCGATACTGTGCCAATATAAAAGAGTTTTGTTGGTGCTCAGATAGCCCTCCATGGCCAATATCTTGACAAAAATATTTAAACCGCATAAGACATACAGTGATGCAATGAGATGCCCGTACTGCTCACACGAAGAATCTAAGGTCATAGACAAGAGAGAATCAGGCCTCAATCATGAGATAACTCGGAGACGTAGGGAATGCCTGAAATGTTCAAAACGTTTCACTACGTATGAGACTGTAGAACAGATAGAGCTCACCATCATCAAGAAGGACGGAAGCAGGGAGATCTTCGACAGGAACAAGGTCCTATTCGGAATAGTCAAGGCTTGCGAGAAACGGCCCATAACAAGGGAAGATATGGAGAAGATGACCGACGAGATAAAGTCTGAGTTGGTGAACAGAGGCCAGAATGAAGTTAATTCCACTGACATAGGAGAGCTTCTCATGGAAAAGCTCAAAGAGAAGGATAAGGTAGCATACATCAGGTTCGCATCAGTATACCGAGATTTCACCGATGTCAGGGAGTTCGAGAAGGAACTACGCGAACTCCTGCGTAATAACAAGCGATGAATAGAGAATGCTGAGGTTCTGATCTGAGATAATCAGCCGAATAGAGTATCTCCTTGAGTTGTATTATATCTTACAGAGATAACTGGCAATTTGTTCAGATAATCATCAAGACAGCAGCGCGCTCGGGATGCTATATCCTTCAGCTCTTCCATGTTCCTGTTCTCCATCATATGTTTTATTTGGTCTCCTAGGTCTGTGGCCTGGACATAATTGCCTTCTTTCTGGAACTCTTCCTCATGGATCATCCTTATCTCTTGTCCTTTGGAATATGCCTTCAGGTCATTGCCACCCTTTATGCTTTTTGGGACAATCTCCATGAGCAGCATCTGACCGCCACCCTCCAGATAATCAGACGTGTTGATATTTTCTCCATAAATGGTCGCATAACGTTCAGGATGACCTAGCCAGGACTCCCTTCGGCTGCTCAACCAGTCATGAGCTACAAAAAGCTGAGAAACTATCTTCTCGACATCGGCAGATTTATCCGTAGTCTTACCATAGAGTTTCTCGAGCATCATAGGTGTGTATTCGCTCACAACACCGTCAATCATAGAATTGAGCTCAAGCCTAGAGAAGTATGTGAGCAGAGTCTCACGCACGATATCTTTTGTGACATCTTCATCCAGCTCGACATTATATCGGTATAATGGATTGTGGAAAGCAGTCGTTATGAACCTACTATCTGAAAGGCTCTCTATCTCGCGTTCTATGAAATCAGTGTGGTCAGACATGTTGAAAGGTGAATAGCCAGGATGATCAAGGAAGAACGCTCTTGAAGAACCTGCAATGTAAGAATCCGTATCCTGGACACGCCTGAAGAAAGGAGCCTCTGGGATGATATTGCTCAAGAACTCTATCACACGGTTCATCTCATAATGCTTCTCGCAAGGCAAGGAATCCCCTCCTTCAGACTCTCTCCGTTTCCTTATCCGCGAGAATATGGGATTCGGATCGACGATGAGATGGTTATCCTTCCCCACAAGACGATCACCCATGTAGTCAAGCTCAGGGAACGAACAGAGGTCATTTCTCAGAATAAGCCTATAACCAGAACCGTCAGCGTTTGGGTCCTCTTTGCTGAGCTTCTCAATAAGACGCTCTACACCTTCTTCGACAGAATCTCGCTGGTCGCCTCTCCCAAACTCAGTCCTATAATCATCAGCCAACTCTTCTAAGATGCTTACTTTATCCATTTACCCTCACTCGTTGAAAGAGACAAAACCCATGATGATTTCTGTCATGGATGCTTAAATAGTTTTCCATCAGTGATGGTTCAGAAGAAGAATATACTTTTTAAAAGGCTTTCGGACACATTGCCTATAAACTCACTCGACCTGGACGACACCTTTAATCTCAGGTATGTCTTCCACCAATGTCTGCTCGATGCCCATCTTCAGTGTCACAGAAGATATGGCGCAATGGCTGCACGCACCTTGTAGCCGCACCTTCACGAGCTTGCTCTGCTCATCAAACTCCACGAATTCAACATCTCCACCTTCCATGTTAAGAAAAGGTCTTACCTTCTCAAGAGAATCAAGAATCCTTTGTCGCATGTCCTTGTCAGAATCTTGGTTCTTGCTGGGATCATCAGTTACTTCAGGAGATACTTCCTCTTTCGGCTTAGGCTCCTGCTCTTTCAGAGCACCAGGGCCATACACTTCTGCATTCACGCTATCCCTGTCCATAAGACTGAGAAGCCTAGATATTTTTAAATATGTTTCCTTTAGGTGATAAGAAAAAGGGGTATCGCAGCAGCGATACCCCGCTCAACTCCTACGAGTTGTAATTCCCGTCGGCAAGTTTAGAAGGATGTATTATGCTCATCCGGTTAGCTCTCCGTAGCCGGCGCTCACGGACGATCCTTGTCCTATCATGCATGGCATGGACCTTGTAGACATTCCTGAGGGCATTATTGACAGCTCCTTTCCGGGTTGTAGCTTTCTTTAGGTATCTTGAGAAGGACTGTGCGGTCTGTTCAACCTGCGTCTTCTTCCCGAGCTGCTTCATCGTAGCAGCAATATTCTTGGAAGAAGGCATCCTATAGCTCCCAGCAACCTCATTACAAAGTTCCATTCTCATTACCACCCGCGATATTGAGGATCTTATGATAGTACAGTCTGTTCACAATCTACTGATAATCCAAATATACAAATAAAAAATAAAAGAAAAAAAGAGGTCTACTGGAACATGTAGACTCTCTGAGCGTTTACAAGGTCAGGGACGACGATATTCAGCGTCCTTGGGGTTCCTGTCTTAGGTACGAACCTTATATCAAGACGCTCATCCTCGCCAAGCTGATGAGGTGCTACAAGACCTATCTTGACGACATCGCCAGCCTGGAGATACCCATCCATAAAGGTATTACCCCTAGAAAGGTAGTCAACAGCGAAAGCACCCTGCTCACTTGATGTGCCAGCACCGACAACCATGAAAACCTCTTCAGAGAGATGCGTCGATGCAGTCGAAGCACCTGTCAGATGGTAGGTACCATACTGGTAACCGCTATCATCAATTATCCTTCCAGAGAAAGTCCTTATCTCTACTGGATCGGTTCCTGAAGCATCAGCAAGAGTCACACCTTCTTCCTTGAACTCAATCTCACTCAAGATAGTGAAATAGTTGTCATCCTCGAAGCTCTGTGTGGCATTGGAGATGTTGAACTGCACGTGCGTAGAATTGTACAACCTTATGTAGTCTGCACGTCCATTGTCGTTGAAATCGACCTTCCTTGGGTCAAGCATCCTCCAACCATCCGCATCCTCATCGTTGGAATTATTCAAGTTTACGATGTGCTCACCATGTATACTAGCCTGTGATGCCCTATTGGTATCAACAGCCAGAAGCATATCATCGAAGTTGAGCGCATCAGAACCTGGTGCCAACTTGAGCTTTATGAAGAATGACTCAAGTACTCTGTTGGAACCATCCTCGCCATAGACCAGCAACGGTTCGAGACCTGTGCCGATCTGGGCCCTTGTCCTTTCTCCTGTCAATAAAGCCTTGTTCTGCAGTGCGGTGGCAGTCTGTAAGACAACACCTGCTGCGATAGCAGCCACTAGGACCATAGCAATAAATATGATCAGAGTCCCGATGGCCATCTCGGCTTTCTTATCCATCCTCTTAAACATTTGGGATCACCCTCGTGTGTGTTTTTTTGTAATGTATGGATCATCGTCCGACGAGAATCACATACATCAGTGTGGTTTTTAGTATATCAGTATCATTTATTATATAAATATTTCGTTTTTGTGGTGTTTTGGTTTAAAATGTTATACAAAAGATATTTAATGAGGGGCAGAGCAAAGCCAGGATATGGCAATGAGAAGGATGATCTCCTGGAACGTGAACGGGCTCAGGGCAGCTGAGAAGAAGGGGTTCTCAGAGTTCCTAGCAAGAGAAAAGCCAGATATCTTGTGCCTACAGGAGACCAAGACGAGTGAGGATCCAGGCATCGATATGAATGATTATAAGGTCTTCTGGAATCATGCGCAGAAGAAGGGTTTTGCAGGGACAGCGCTTCTCAGCAAGGAAGAACCACTAGATGTAACGCATGGTATAAGTGATGAGGACACTGAAGGTAGGGTAATTACCGCAGAATACCCAGGATTCTTCCTTGTCAATGTATACACTCCAAACTCCCAGAGAGGCCTGACACGGCTTGAGTTCCGGATGGGATGGGAAGATGAGTTTCGTAAATATTTGAAAGGGCTTGAGAAGAAGAAGCCAGTCATACTCTGTGGGGACTTGAACGTGGCCCACAAGGAGATTGATATAGCAAGACCAGACAGCAACAAGACTACAAAGACGAAGCCCGGCAATGCAGGATTCACAGACCAGGAAAGACAGAAGTTCACAGAGCTGCTCGAGAGCGGCTTCATAGACACTTTCAGGCATTTCCATCCTGACAAGAAGGACGCATACACATGGTGGAGCTATATGTTCAATGCCAGGGCAAAGAATGTAGGATGGCGTCTCGACTATTTCTGCGTCTCAGAGAGCCTCAAGAACAATCTCAAGAGAGCAGAGATACTGAGTGATGTGATGGGCTCAGACCATTGCCCAATAGTCCTCGAGATAGACATCTGAGAACCTGAAAAAGCAGATCATTCTCACTCATAACATGAAAGGAGGAGACCAAATGAAGATAGTATTCGTATGTACAGGAAACATATTCAGGAGCATGAGTGCTGAGTACTGTGCGAAGAAAGTAGCACAGGATATGGGCATGGAGCTGGATATCAGCTCTGCAGGCACCATGGCGACCCCACAATCGCCCGATCCAGTGACATTAGAGACATTGAGTAGTTTCGGTGTTGCAGAGATCACGCATAAGCAGACAAAGCTCTCTAAGAATCTAATACAAGAGAGTGACCTTGTTATCGCCATGGGGACGGACCATAAGGAATTCATCAAAGAGAGGTTCGGTGTGGATGTTCCACTGTTCAACGAGCTGGCGAATGGAAGGTCAGAGGGCGTGCTCGACATCCATGAGAAGGTTGAGGACTGGCTTGAGCACAGGGAAGCAACCGAGAACCACATAATAGAGACCGTCACTCACATCTACGAGTCGATGCCAGGCCTGCTCCAGAGAATAAGAGAGATGCACCAATAAGCCTACTCTCCGTCTTCTTTCTTTTTCTTGGGGCGCCAGAGCCTTGTTATCTTCTCATCCTTACCGAGAAGGTTTGAGATGCGCTTAGGGAAGACTTTCGTAAGCTCTCTCGACCTATGCTGAAGGTCTGCTAGGCCCTTTGTGACATTCTTTGTGAGCTTGTCATAGAGGCTCTCGTCGAGGTATATCAGACCCTCAGATATCCTCTTGTAGGCAGGACTGCCGTCCATGGCAAGCACTATATAGCCACGTTTTC
>CAZTTX010000040.1:0-8124 GCA_964616085.1 uncultured Methanosarcinales archaeon | reverse complement strand
CTGTTCATTAACCAAGGCCAGTTCTCCACACGTATTGGAGGTAGGCTTCAGATAAGACATCCAACACAACCAGTGAACATAGATCATGCAGATTATGAATGTAGGAAGATGGGTGAGCACCTTATGGACCCCATGCATAATGCATTTATTGATGCTCCGGTCTCAAAGAAGGATTCTGACTCTAGAAGAAGAGATGACGAAGGGCAACCACGGAGTGTTGGAAGCACCTCTATGAACCCAAATCAAGGCTCGAGAAAGGTATCTGGGGAAAGTATAATGTATGATCAGGAAAGTATAATGTATGATCATGATATCATAGATGGTGGTTTGAATAATCTTTCACATCTCATAGATCGTGCGATAGCCAACGATTCTGTGAAGGATATTTACGTGAACTGCTGCTGTACCCCACTTATAATAGGGGACGATGTGAAAGGGCTTCTGAGACAGAGGTCTCGTGAGACTGATAAGAATCTAGCTTACGATGATGTTTCTTTCGAAAGGGCGAGAGATCGTTTGTTAGAGTCCTATAGGAATATCCCACAATCTTTGAAAAAGAGGGAGCCGAGTACTGGTACAATAAGCTTGGTGGGTTTTCCAGATTCAAAGGGCCGCGATGAAATTGAAGACATGCTTAGTCATTTAGGTGTGGAAGTCGGAGTGTGTCTTCTTCCAGAAGTATCTGAGAGTCTTATCCGAAAATCAGTATCTTCAGAGGCCCAAGTGCTTTTCCCAAACAAGAACTACGATAGGATATATTCTGACCTTTTCGACAAACTAGGTATGAAGACAATAATGCCAAATCCACCTTATGGATTCTATCGTTCTTCCTTATGGTTCAAGGAAATATGTGATACACTCGGAATCACTGAGAACAACCAATTGCATAAGTCCATGGGCAATCTTCAAGAAAGATATTCTAGCTTGAAAGAGGAAGCGGGAAAGCATACTGTAGGGCTCGTAATTACACGATTCGACCATGAGCGGATAGCGGATGAGACTGCCTTCCATGAATCTATACCACTGCTGCCTCTGTTGGAGGATATGGGCTTTAACCTTAACATCCTTGTCTATTCTGAAAAATCTGAGTATCTCAAAATAAGACGTGATGTCTCTTCTGTGCTTGAACGGAATCATGAAATTTCTTTCTGCATTGACGAGGATGTCTTGGAAGATTGGCTTGACAGGAACGATATTGATATAATCTACTCTGACTTCAAATTTGATGAGCGTATCTTAAGAAGAGGGAAGCACAGGATATCCTTGTCTTTGGGTTTTGAGATGGGTTTTGAAGGAGCCATCCGGAATGTGGAAAAGATATTGAGGATCACATCACGATGTTTTACAAAGAAGTACAAGGATTATCTCACTGGCGAATACTTCTTGGCAAGAGATGAGCTTGAGGTGGTCCATGATGCCTGAGCCTAATAAGATGAAGCGTAACCACACCTTCATGACTGGGATGTATATGGCGATCAACGCTATCAGGGATGGATACCTCATCATGGATGGTCCTGATTGTGCCTATAAAAAAGTAGAGCTCTTCGAGAAGAACCATGACTTCTTCACAAAGCTTTTCCGACGCGATGGCAAGCATAGGATTTCTGCAACAGTCACGGATGTCAACCATGTCATTGATGAGCGCCATGATAAGATTGTAGAGAGCATCCTTAAAGTGGCATCAACCGACGAGGCTGCTGCAGTCTTCATATCATCAGAGCCCATGGTAGCACTCACAGGAGTAGATTATAACATGTTAGCTTATGAGGCACAGAAGAAGACAGATAAAAAAGTTATACCGATCCCTTACCAGTCTCTTGATGACGATTGGCTTGATGCATATGCGTATGTCTTGGAACGTATCGCAACGGATCTCGACATCCAACAAGGGAAGACGGAGAAGGATAAGGTTGCAGTCATCGGCAATCTCTTTGACAGGAATGAAGGTGACAACATAGGCAATGTAGAAGAGATCTCTCGCATGCTGAAAGCACTCTCCCTGGACCCTTGCTCGATATGGCTATCTGGCTCTACTTTTTCAGAGTTGGAGCGTGTAGAAGAGGCAGAATATCTGATAAAAATGCCATACGCTGGCAAGACTGCAGATATTATAGCAGAGAAGACGGGGGCTACAGTAATAGATGTCGGCATCCCTTTTGGAATAGAAGGCACTCGCAATTGGCTGATGTCTGTCGCTGATGCTACTGGGAAAAGAAGCGAAGCAAAATCTTTTCTTGACAAAGAGATGAAGAGAGTTATGCCAATCATGGAATGGTTGGTGCCTACATATATCCAAGGCAGGAAGATGGCTTTTGCAGGAGACCCATACTTTGCAGGATCATTTGTGGATGCCATGAGAGATCTTGATGCAGATGTGCCGTGTCTTGTCTTGTACAGTAGAAAGGGAAGAGTAACGGAAAATGATACAAGGATTTTCTGTGAGGATGATGACATGGATTCTAAAACCGACTTACTTGGGGATGTTAGTCTTGTTGTGGGATGCTACAACTCTAGGGAAGTCCTCAGAAGTCCTAAGTCCACACAGTTTATGGAATTTGGTTTTCCTTCACATACATATCATGTATTCTCTGTCGAGCCATACATGGGTTTGCGTGGTTTCATGCTCTTCCTCAATAGGATGATAAATACCTATTTGGCTCCGGGGTATATCCTGGCATAAAGAATGTATCATGTCCAATCAGAATTGATAATTGGTGTGTTTAGCTGAAACATAGTTATTAAAATGAATGGTGTTTCCACCATGTAGGTGTTTTCCATGCGTGATATCAACCTGAGATTCATCAAGGAGATCTTTGAAGAGACCGAGAAGGAGTTCCAAGCTATGGACTTTGGCCTGCTCGAGAAGAACGGCATCTACAAGGGGTCTAATGGATGGAGCATGAACTATCCTGGGACACTTAGGTTTGAGAGATACGATCCTGGCCAGACTCTTAAACTTCCTGAGCGGCTCAGCAACCTCTATGTGAGCCTTCCTTTCTGTTCCAGGAGGTGCAGCTTCTGTACCATAATCTCGGACATTGATGTGCAGGCGAGGAAGAAGTATTTCGATGCCCTCTTCAAGGAGATGGAGCACTATAGCGCTGGCACACGTCAAAAGGTGGGTTATGTTGATCTGGGCGGTGGCACTGCTACGATGCTCTTACCTGAGGAGCTTGATGCACTGATGCATAAGATCAAACAGTGTTTTGATATAGGTGATGAGCCGCACGTCTGCTTTGAGGGCCATCCTGAGCTAGCGCGTCAAGAGCATAGGCATAAGATATTGCATGTGGCAAAGCAGCACAAGATACCGAATATCGCATTCGGTGTGCAGACATTCGATGAAGAGCTTTTGCGTCGTTTCAACAGAGGTCATGATGTGAAGGATGTGTGGGATTCTGTCAGGCTTGCCAAGAAGTTCTTGCCATCGTTCAGCATAGATCTTATATGTGGACTAGAAAACCAAAGCATAGAGAGCGTCAAGAGCACTATAATAGAGACTATCCGTCTCAATCCTCCTTCGATAGACTTATACACATATGTAAATTCACATAAATCCATTGACCGGACAGCGGAGAACCGCAAGACCGTGCTCATGACCTTGCTATTCATCAATGTCCTCACAAATCATGGATGGTATCCGCACAGGATAAGTGCCGACGTCATCGTCTTCAAGAAGAATGAGCATATGGAGCAGACTCTCGCTGCTGTTGAAGGTCTTGGAAAGCTGGGCGAGACTAACCTTCTTGGTGTTGGGAATGGCGCTTTCTCTTTCATGAGGGATTGGCACGCCACAACACCTTATGACATGGCTAGCTATATCTCTAATGTCGACCAGTCTGGCACAGGAATATCATTATATTCTGCGAAGAATCAGACAGATCTGTTAATGAATTATATCAAGGATAGCCTAAGGAGATACAATGTGCTTGATCTTCGTTCACTCAGTGAGGAGTTCGGCATTGATGCCAAAGAGCGTTATGGCAAAGTGATCAGTAAGCTCGAGTCGCTAGGTCTTCTTAATCTCGAGGATGGTGGTCAGAAGTTCAAGCTTACAAAACTGGGCTTCATATATAATGACAAGGTAATATCATACTTCTTCCCGATTGAGCACTACAAAGAGTATTACGGGCTGGAGAAGAGTGTGCGTGATAATCCGGAATTATCTCAGTTCTATGAGGAGATATGTAATTCTCCTTTCAATTTCGAGCTCACGCCAGAAGCCTACAGTTTTTTAGAGAAAGATGCTGGTTGACTGCTTCAGTTATTATATTTCTCGACGCTTTCCACAAGCCGTTCCCTGAGGTCGTGAGACATCTGGTTCCAGTTAGGCAATGGCTGGACTTCTTCCGGCTCTTTGACGAAAGCCGAGTATGCCCTGCCTATGGCTTCCGAGAAGGTGATTTTTGCTTCCACTTCTGAGATTTCGTCATAGTGCCAGTCATTGCTCGCGCTCAGGACCTTGTACTTCTGCAAAATCTCACCGGAGAACTTCTCGTAATCATAGTACATCTGCCTGAATAGCTTAGGGTTGGTTATCTTCTCCTCTTCAAGGGAGTAAAGTTTCCTGAACACGGTCTTCACTATCTCTTCGGCCATCTTGTTCAGCCCTCTATGAGGATCACTCCTGCTCACAGGAGAATGCTTATGGTCGTATTCTCCAAGATGGACCTGTGCAAGCTTGTATCTGGTCTGGAAAAGACTGTTAAGTGTGCCGATCTCAAGGCCCCAGTCTGGCTGTATGGAGAGATTGCTGGCTATATTAGCGCGCATCGCGAACTCTCCCGCCAATGGATACTTGAAGCTCTTCAGGTGGTCGACATAATCCAGTATGCTCTTGCTTATATCACCATAGTTCTCCTTGACAGCATCAAGGAACGGATAGACAAGAATCCTTGTAGCCCTTCCTCCAAGCTTCATCCTGCCGTCTTCTGAAGGAGTAATGCGAGTATAGTAGGCCTTCGAGAAATCCTGTTCTCCGAAAGCAGGGTGCAGTATCGGAGCGACAAGACTCAGGATGGTCTTCTCATCATAACAGTGTGGTTTGATGTCACAATCATGGGTGAGGAAAGAGCTGTTCCTGTCTTCCATGTATCTGTGGCCAAGCCCTGTCCACATGTTCCTGCCCTTCCCTGCCTTCACTGGGAAACCCATCTCAGTGAACTCCTCATATAGTGCTTGGATCTCTGGAGAATCGTTCCATATGACCTTTGAGTTAGGAATATCGTCAAGCCTTTCCTTGACCTCATCGAACATCTTGCGTTCTGGCGCAGCATCAAGCCCTACCACGATATTATCGATAGGGTGGTTATTCCCCTGTATGCGCTTGATGTTGTCGAAGATGTTATCGCTCACTGTGCTGTTTGCAGCATCATCATAGGTCGCAGGGATGAAGAGGTACAGAGGATGGTCTACCATATACTCTAGCGACTCCTCGAGAACACTGTCCGCTATGGTCCCGAAATCGTTCGTGAACCTCTCCTGCTTGAAAACCATAAACTAGAGGTTCTTCTCCACTTTTTAAATTTAACTACTTGTTAGTGGTGCGAAGCTCATCTGCGGTTGTGCATCCTGCCCTTGTTCGGCCCTCGGCCATTTGGACGTCTCCTGTCGTTGCCTCTCCTATTACCGCCACCTCTATGCGGAAGCCTTCCATCGCCTTCCGAGGCGCCAGCAGTCTTCATAAAGAGCTTCTCGACCTTTGGCATGGGCAATCTCTGGATGTTCAGGTCTCTATATTCCCTCAGGATCCTTGAGAAACTATCATGGTCTCTTGGAGAGAGCATGTTTATCACCATGCCTTCCTCGCCAGCGCGGGCAGTCCTTCCGATCCTGTGTATGTAATCGTTAGGGTCGTCAGGTATCTCATAGTTGTATATGTGGGTTATGTTGTCTATGTGGATACCCCTTGCAGCCACATTAGTGCATACCAAGACCTGTTCTTTGCCCTTCTTGAACTTCTCTATCGAGATGTTCCTCTTGTTCTGCGTGAATCCGCCGTGCAGTACCAAAGCATCAATGCCGTTAGCCTTCAGGTTCTTCACGATGAGGTCGCTGCTTCTCCTTGTATTGCAGAATACCATGATCAGGTCTGAGTTCTCGTTCTTAATCATGTGGACTAGCAGTGATAGCTTCATATTGTTAGGCACATCGTAATAGACCTGCTTGAGCTTACCTGGGTCTACCCTTCCCTCTGCCATTATCTCGACAGGATCGGTCAGGTACTTCTGTGCTAGCGTATCGATCTCGTATGGTATCGTCGCCGAGTAGAGCAATGTCTGCTTCTCCTCAGGGCAGCCGTCCATTATGAACTCTATGTCCTCTATGAATCCCATATCGAGCATCCTGTCAGCTTCATCAAGCACAAGGATGCTTATCCTTGACATGTCCACGGTGCCTCGCTGCATATGGTCCTTGAACCTTCCTGGCGTAGCAACGACGATGTCTGCCTCTCTCAAATCGTCCATCTGAGGGGCTATCGCCACTCCACCATAGACTGCGATAATCCTATGGTCCTTATGCTTGCTGAGCAATGAGAGCTCTTCTCTGACCTGTTCTGCCAGTTCTCGCGTAGGCACGAGTATCAAGCCCTGCAGGCCTTCGCTTGGCACAGTCCTGTCTATGACTCCGCAGCCGAAAGCCAGTGTCTTCCCGGAGCCCGTAGCGGATCCTCCTATGACATCGTGGCCTTCCAGTATCATCGGTATGGACTCTTCTTGTATCTGTGTGGGCTTATCATAACCCATATCTTCTATAGACCTTACAGTATCCTGGTCTAATCCGAAATCTTCAAAACTCATTTTCTTCTACCTCGTATGCATTGCGTCCTGTAAGGATGCAATCTGCTGCGATATACAAAATCTCGAGCACTCGTATCAGAAAAAGCGAAATGTTGTTGTGAGCAGGTGCCCGGAACAAGTGCTTTTTCAATCAGTGTCATCTGTTCTGTTCTATCTATACTGATGGTTCGGTGGGCTTCTCTTTAAAAATCTTTCTTTAGAGTTATCTCAAACGTCTTCGATCTAGAATGGGTTCCTTTCAAGAGCTTCACCTTAGAGCGTCTGACAGCGAAATGCTTTGCCACAAGCTCCAATACTGCATCATTCGCCTTCCCATCGACAGCGGGAGCGCTAGTCCTGATCCTTAGCTTGCCATCCTCATGCACTACCTCCTCATGTTTGGCATTAGGTATGACCTTTGCCTCGATCCTCATGGTATACTCTCCGACTTTGTTGTTCTTTGAGGCTATCTCGATGTTTTTTTCCAGATACGGGATGATATCAGTAGGGTAGAATCTCTTCTATACTTATAAAATCCTATCTTTTCAAAGGGTCTTTCCTATGATATAAGTGTATAAATACTATCCTATCCTATGATCTGTCAATCTCTCTTAGCGTCTGCTTAATCCTGTCTATAGTGTGCTGTTGGTCATTCTTCTTTGACATCTCTATAAACCTGAAAAGCAGGTCCTGTAGTTTACCTTTATTGAATAGTATGAGTTCATTGCCATTCACCACAAAATAGAATCTGAAAGTCTTGAACTTGAGTTCCTTTATGAGCATACCGCCGACAAGGCCTAATGTCTTTCCCTTATTCGGGTTCTCTTTCAGCTGATCCATGAGGTCATATACTTCAGACGACTCTTTCTTCAGATTTTTCAGAATCTCATTCCTGAGAGAATTAAGCACTATAATCCGTATCATCTTCAGCCAACTTCATCCTTGTCCATTCCTTGGCTTCTTCTAATGTGCTGTACTCATTCTCTGAGACGAATTCTCTGAGTTTATCCTTGAGAACTAGGTTGTTGTGCATACGTCTTATGATATCGTCATAGTTCTCAGATTTCTTCCCATATTCCCGTAAGAGTTCTCTTGTCTCTTTCTTTATTGATATTGTTGTATTGGCCATTGTGAATCTTGTTATATCTAATTATAATTATATATAAATGTTATGTTGGGAGGGACTGCTCATCTCTTCCTTTCTTTTATTTTTATGTATTCCTCTCTTGTCACTGTGAGGGTTTCCAGGAGTCTGTTCTTATAACCACTCTTGAGTGACACTAAAAACAAAACATTTAAATAGTAGTCTTACCATTATGATATCATGACACTCGACAATATCGTT
>CAZTTX010000039.1:0-8323 GCA_964616085.1 uncultured Methanosarcinales archaeon | reverse complement strand
AAAAGATAGCAATCACATCCACTATGGATTACGAAGATATGCTGAAGAAAGGGTATGAGAAGATTCCAGAGTCCGCCCTGAAAGGAGAAAGATTTGAGATCCCTAAGGCCAAAGGCCATATCCAGGGCAGCAAGACAGTAATCACTAACTTCCAGCAGATATGCAAGACATTAGGCAGGGAACAGCAACACATCCTGAAGTTCATACTGAGAGAGCTGGCCACGCCAGCAGAATCAAAAGGGAGTAATATCGTATTCGGTAGGAAAGTCTCTGCTTCGCGTGTCAATGAGACTATAGACAAGTACGCCAACATATACGTCCTGTGCAAGACATGCGGAAAACCAGACACGAAGATAGTGAAGAAGGAACGTATCGATTATCTGAAGTGCATGGCCTGTGGCGCACAGAGCCCTATAAAATCATGACTGTAGTGGCTCAAGAGATTTCTTTGCAATCTTCTGATCGGCACCCATAACATAAAGCAGGCTCAACATATCTTTTGGAGCGCTCATCATACTCCATGATCTGGCCATTGAGAATATCTTCAATTGGAACCCATACTTCTTAGCAAGTGAGACGTTCTGCTGCATTCGGCCCATCACAAGCGCCTTATGCCTACTGCCCGTCAGAAAACCTAGGCTTAAGCCCAAAGCGATTCCATTCTCTTTGAGGAGTTTAGCAGAGACCTGATTGAGACCTGAGGCCCGATGATGTATGAAATCCCTTTGCTGGTGCTCAACACAAGCCAAGATGTCTGGTGATACTCCCGTGATTATCTCACGGACATCCTTTGTGCCATCGTATAAATATATAGATTCCATGCCCTTGCTGCGCGCGAAGGCCGTATCTTTTTTGTTCTTTGAAAGGAGACATACCTTTAGCTCTACGCCGTTTTCCTTTGCCCCATCCATGAAAGCCTTGGCCTGATCAAGATCTTTCCGTTCTACGACAAGATTCAGTCTTGAGAACCCTAACGAGGACGCTATAACAGCTTTTTTCTCGGCATCGGCATCGAATATGACATAATCTTCTTGCATAGTGCAACAAAACACCTTTTGTTTTTAAAAGATTCTGTAAATCAGCCAAAAATATGCTTTTTTAAGGAAACCTTTTTAAATAATGGTTCATTTATAAATGTTTATAAAGACCATTGGGGGTTTTAAGATGGGAGAAAAGAAGATAGAGATTGTTAATATTGTGGTATCCACATCATTGGAGCACGATATCCCTCTCGAGAAGATGGCGGCCACACTTTCCAACACAGAATATAATCCTGAACAGTTTCCCGGATTGGTCATCAGGATCAAGGACCCGAAGACTTCTGCGCTCATATTCAGCTCAGGCAATGTAGTATGCACTGGCGCTAGGAATATACAAGATGTGGAAAGGTCTCTGCAGAGGATTATAGAGAGCTTGAAAAAAATCAATATCGAGATAACCATAAAGCCGAAGATAACCATACAGAACATTGTAGCTTCTGGCGAGATAGGGATGGACCTTAACCTGAACACGTTGACGCTCAAGCTCGAGAACACAGAGTATGAGCCTGAACAGTTCCCTGGATTGGTATACAAGCTTTCACAGAACAAGGCCACATTCCTTCTGTTCAGCAACGGTAAGATTGTATGTACCGGAACCAAGTCTGAAGAAGAAGTGCATGAGTCTGTAGAGTTGCTTATGCAGAATCTCGAGAAGGCTAAATGATTCTTTTTATTTTTTTACTACTTTTTCTTATCTGATGCTCAGGACACCCTTCTGTAGGAAGTAGAATGAGGCAATCAACGCTATTGCAGGCCGAAAGCCAGCCATCATCAGGAGTAGCAGGATAGCGCAAGCGAGATCAACGAAAGAAGCGAAATCCTTTGCGAATACCAGAAACTTTACACCTATATAGATGAGCACGAACATCACGATGTTATCAGGCATAATATTCATGTAATAACCCACAATCGTAATCCCTGTAATGATGTCCAGCAGGCCTAATATCTTTATGAGCATGCGCGAAGAGTCATTGACCTTTATTTAAAACTTAAGAAGTGTCACAGGAGTGCGGTAGCCACAAGCAGGTATATAACGATAGAAGTGACATCAGACACCACAGTAGCGAACGGACCGCTCCCAAAAGCAGGATCCTTACCTAGCTTGTCGATGACAAGCGTAGTCATTAAAGCTGTGAAATTCGTCACCAATGCCGCAAAGAATAATGAAAGACCGATGACAAAGCCCATGTAAGCTTCTCCCCAGAATATCATAACTGTGAAGAATGTGAAAGAGCTTATAATCAGAGCCAGAAAAAGAGCGATGAATGTCTGCTTTCCGAAATACCTTATGCGGTTGAAGTCAGCACCATGCGAAGCGATGTCCCTCACAGACAATGTAACATGCTGAGAACCTAAGGCGTCTGCCATATAGACTATAGCAGGTATGAAGAACGCGAGTATCATGTGATTCTCGAGCACTTCCTCGAACCTACCCACAATGCCTGCTGCAATCATTATCCCCACAAGCCCTATGAGAAGCCAAGGTGCCCGATGACGGACAGAGACATGGACAGGAATTTCCATTGTGTCCTCGTACTCCATATGCGAAGGGTCAATACCTGCCATGTGGAGAAAATCCTCTTGAGAAGACTGATGAATTATATTGAGCACTGTCTTTGCAGGAATCACCCCTTCAAGTATTCCTTCTTTGACGACAGGTATGGCTTTAATCTCTGACTTGATGGCAAGATGTGCTGCAGTCTCATCCTTAGCCTCAGGAGATACATGCACAGGGTTTTTCTTCATTATACGCTTTACTTTTGTCTCTGGCTTATGCCTGAAGAGATCTCCTACTGAGAACACTCCTAGAAGCTTTCTTCCATGCTCGACCACATAGCCATAGTCAAGGAATTTATAGATTTTTTTCTTCTCCACCAAACGCGAGCGTATATCTCCTATTGTATCATCTTTATGAACAGTAAGCACATCGGAGACCATTAGAGAAGCAGCTGATCCTCGAAGATTTTTCTTGAACATACCTTATCTTCTGGAGAGATGCTTTAAATATCTTTTTGCGGAATACTATTCAAAGAGATAATTTTTTAATATACTTGTCATCTCATTCCACCATGGTTGTTGCAAATAGGCTCAAGACAGTAGTACTGCTCACAGCTCTCAGTATGCTGTTGCTTTTTGTAGGACAGCTCATCGGCGGCCCACAGGGGCTTACCATAGCGCTGGCTTTTGCACTCATCATGAACGTGGGCTCATATTTCTACTCAGACAAGATAGTTCTAAGGATGTATCGTGCTAAAGAAGTCGGCCACGAGCATGAGCTTTACAAGATGGTAGACCGCCTGAGGAAGAAAGCAGGCCTTCCTATGCCAAAAGTCTACATCGTTCCGGGTGCGACACCCAACGCCTTCGCTACTGGCAGAAACCCTAAGAACTCAGCAGTAGCTGCCACAGAAGGTATTATGAGCCTGCTCAATGATGACGAGCTTGAGGCTGTGATGGCACATGAGCTCACCCACATCAAGAATCGTGATACACTCATCTCAACCATAGCGGCCACTATCGCTAGCGTTATAGCGTATGTCGCGATGATGGCAAGATGGGCAGCAATATTCGGAGGCATGGGAGGGAATAATAGAAACGAGAATGGACTAGAGCTTCTCGTGCTAGCCATACTAACACCCATAATCGCAACAATCATCCAGCTAGCCATATCCAGGTCAAGAGAGTATCTGGCCGATGATGGGGCTGCAAAGATCTCAGGCAAACCCCAAGCCTTGGCTAGCGCTCTTCGGAAGATAAGTGAAGGTGTTGAGAGGAGACCTCTGAAGTCAACCGAGAGCACAAGGACCACTGCCTCACTTTTTATCATAAACCCTCTGAAAGGCGATGCCTTGATGAGCCTTTTCTCTACACATCCACCAGTACAGAAGAGGATACAACGTCTCGACAAGAGATGATGACAAGAAAGTCTATCAATCTGATTCCTCATATGTGTTCTCGATGAGCGACCTTATATCTTTCGCCTTCTTCTGACCTATGAGCTCAACAGACATGAGTTCCTTATCACTGGCCTCGAGAATCTTCTGCACAGATCCGAAACGCTTGAGGAGAGGTCGCGCCAACTTTGGGCCTATGCCAGGAAGTGCAGATATGATGTATTCTTGCTGCTCTTTGAGTGTTAAAGGCTTAGAAGAATGCATGCTATAATCCTTGTATCCCTCATCCTGCTCTCGCTTCATCACAGTATATATGTAAGCAGTAGTTTCGCGTGTGCTGCGCGTGAATATTATGGGGATGCCATACGAAACAGTTATGGTAGCTATCATGCCCTGTATGGCCTTCGGATCAATCTTGCGTATGCTGTATATGTCTTCACTACCTTCCACGATGATGAGGGGACGTATATAGTATTCCTTGAGAGACCTTATCTGCTGGAGCAACCTCCCATCTATTATGCTGTCGACAAAATCAGGTGTACGCTTGTACTCGAGGGCCACACGAGAACTCAATAGATAATCACCAACATCTAGCTTCTTGAGATCTATCTTACAGCCCTTCTCTATCAGGTCTTTCACGATGAGCGAGTTCTTCTCACGGTAGTCAACAGCGACATGATACTTCTCTGCCTCTTGATTGAAATCATTGAGATCGGCATCTTTCCTTGACTCCTTCTCAGACTTCATCTCTTTCATGAGCCTGAGCATGCGACGCTCCTTATGGTATGATGACCATCTATAAGTCTCATCACGAGTCCCTTTGCAGAACAGGACTATGACGCTGCCTTTCTCCATCCTTCCTGTTCTGCCCCTGCGTTGGATAGTACGTATTGCTGAAGGTATGGGCTCATAGAATATAACCATGTCAACTTGAGGTATATCAAGCCCTTCCTCACCAACAGAAGTCATCACAAGAGTGTCGAACTCGCCTTCCCTGAATCTCTTTATCGTCGCCAGCTGCTCCTTCTGAGACATTCCGGTACCATTCTTCTTGGTCTGCCCTACAAAAAGTCTTGAAGTCACTCCATCAACATCCGAAAGTATATCATCAATTTTCTCTCCAGTTTCCCTATATTGAGTGAATATGATCTTCCGTTTGGTCCTGTTTGAGCTCACCAGAGACCTCAGGCTCTCCAGTTTAGGATGCTCCACACCATTCTCCACAAGACTCTTTGATAGCAGATGACATGACCTGAAGTCAGGGTCAGCAACGAGATTCTTTATAGATTTGGTTTTCGTAGAAGCGCTCTCAGACTGCAGCTTTGCAAGATACCTGTACAAAGGACCTGTACCTTGAGTCTCCAGCAGCTCGAGCATATGGCTTATCTTCATTGCCTCACTCAGCAAAGAGATCGTCTTCATCAGCTCAGGTGTGCGCTCCCCTTCCATCATGCTCTTCTGTAATGAGCCCATCATCGAGATGAGCTGCCTACGAGAGAGCCCATAAGTGTTGCTGACCAGTCCATATTGCTTTATCTGCTGCATACGTGACTCGTACATCTTGTCAAGCAATGTCTTTATCTGGAGCATGGAGGGAGGAAGGTTGACCTCTATCCATCTTACATCAGTCTCTTGGACATAAGGCTTGACATCATCATCATCATGAGTCCTGACGGATATCTTCTCTATATACAGGTTCTGGCAGATCTCATCAATCTTCTCCTTATCCGAACCAGGCGAAGCGGTAAGCGCAAGGATCCTCGGATGCTTTGCTAGCTTCATGTACCTTGAAGCTATGAACACATAAGCATAATCTCCTGTGGCCCGATGTGCCTCATCGAATATCATGAGCGATACATCTGATAAACTTATCCTTGATGAGATTATGTCATTCTCCATTCCCTGTGGAGTTGAGAATATGAGTCTGCTACTCTCCCAAGCAGCCTTACGCTTCTCTGGAGCGAGAGATCCCGTCAACAAAGTGAAATCGTCATCATGGAATCTCATATTCTCCATGAAATAACGCATGTGCTGCTCTGCCAATGGCCTTGTGGGGGCCAGCATCACAATTTTGGATTCTGGATATGTCTTGAGCCTGTGGACTGCCATCATCAATGCTATGGCAGTCTTACCGAGACCTGTGGGCAGGACCACAAGACTGTCCTTCCCTGCACATTCAGAGAATACCTTCTCCTGGTAGAGCCGTGGGTTGAATCCGTCCAGCATCTCGCGGAGGTGTGACCAAGAGCTTATAAATATTGTCCGGACAATGGTCCTGGGTGTCCTGTGCTCAGCTTCAGGTTGTCATCTCTTCTTTGATGTCTCGCCGTGCCCAGGGCATAGTATATCATATCTCACCGCCGACATCTTCCGCAACGAGACTTTCAGCGCAGCCTCATCCGATGTAGGGAGATCAGTCCGTCCCACAGTATCCATGCTAGGGTCGAAGAAAAGATCGCCAGAAAAAAGTATCTTCTCATCCTCATCCTCGAAGAGTATGCATACTGAACCTTCAGCATGCCCAGGTGTATCGTATATGGTAAACCCCATATCCTTCAGACGGCTCTCTGGGAATACCTCCGGAGAGAATCCGTGCTCATACACGGTCTTCACTGTCTCGATATCAAGTATGGCTTCCTCCGGCCTGTCATGGAGCAGTTCTACAGACCTTCTCGAAGTAAAGAATGGCACATCCCTGAATATCTGGAACGAACCTATGTGGTCATAATGCAGATGCGTCAATAGTACCATAGATACATCTTCCGGCGCCACAGGTAAGGAGCGCTTCAACGCTCCCATGGCCGATGGAGAGCCTGTGTCTACAAGGATACGTTTGTCTTTGATGTAGTATGCATTGCATGTATTGATACCTTTGTTATGTATCCTGAACACATTGTCTGTAATCCTCTGCAACATCTTCTACACCACATTGAATTCCTTACTATACCAAAGCACCAGGTATACTGCCAGCCCTGCAATCAATGCTGAGAATGTAGATAGAAGCGGACCGAACACATATATGGTTGCAGCCAGTATGCCTATGACAGTAGCACAGGAGACATAGAAAATCTTGGTACTATAGACGATGTATGTGCCCGCTACAGGCGGAGGATGATCGTGTGTGTCAGACTTCTCGAGAGCATTCTGGGTCTTGATGAAGAAAAGTATGATATCAATCGGGATTAGACTAACCACAGCATACATCAGATTGAATTCCATCGCAAGCACTACGTTAGGATTGGCAAGGGTAGAGAACATCCTGAAGAAGAGTGCAAGATATACATTTGCAAGAGGGCCGAAGAAAGCGATCACTGCATTGTCGAGATAATTATGCCCATACCTGAACTCTCCTATACGCATGCGCTCATGGTGGTATATTGTAAGGGCCGTGGCAGGCAACAGTATGTAGATGCCCCCCTCAGTAGCTAGGCTCACCACAAGGACCAGAACAAGAAGGATAGGCCTCAGGCTCATCTTCACAGTATATCCGCGTTTGATAGCCATAAGCTTATGCGCAGTCTCCTTTGTCAGCACAGCGGTCGCCGCGATCATCAGGGAAGAGAGTATTATATTGAGGGCTTCCACCGCACCAGTAGCTACATTTAGCCGGCCATAGGCCAATGAGAAGCCGAAAACGAGTGAGACAGCAACCAGCTGCTTCTGTTCAAGCCTGTCAAAATTGAAATACCTCTTGACCCTGTAAAAGTATTCGAGCATGGTCACAAGTTGCCTGTCAGGTTTTTATATTTTGCCCGAAAAGTTCTCAAACTTCATCATTACAAAGAATTAAAACTTCTCAGAAAAAGAATCCGAAATCTACCACTAAGAGTGCTACCACGACGACGAGGAGAGTGATGAGCAAAGCAAACAGCAATATGATAAGCCTTATCAGTTTCTGACGGCTCAATCCTGTGTAGTGCTTCAGTAATATAATCATGAGCACAAACATCCATATCAGTACGACAATGCTGAAAAATGTATAGAATGCTGTGATGATGAACCATATTACCACCAATGGTGAGATATAAGCGAAGGCCTTGAATGTCTGATAGAATGGCACACCACTAATTTGAATTTTTACAAGGAAATGAAACATTACAGAAGTGACAGACAAGATCAGCGACGGATATAATGCAAGGACTTTCACAAAATCAATGAATGATGATAATGATAGATCGGCAGATATTACTCGAGGGGCTGAAGATAAAAGTAGAACAATCCCGAAAGATACAAGCATGAATATAAATGGCCACAACATACCCTCCTCAGATTCGGTATCCTCTGCAAACTTAATGGGTTCGAAAAGTATAGATCTTAATCTCAACAAGTAATCTATAATGAACATCAATTTTTGATATGGAGAAGCATTATTAAAAGTTATGATATAAT
>CAZTTX010000038.1:0-8370 GCA_964616085.1 uncultured Methanosarcinales archaeon | reverse complement strand
GATATCATGATTTATGGCACTGAAGAGGAAGCAAACCTTATCAGACGCTTCTGCGCATCATCGCCAGGACTTTCTGATGTCCATGACGTCCAGATGGAAGAGGTCCACGATGAGACATTAAAGAAAACATATAAGAACACCGATGGATTCTGGATTGATGGGTGAAATAGTATGAGATTCTTGGTTTTCTATGGCTCTTACAGGAGTGAAAGATTAGGTATAGATGTTGCTGAATATATGACCGAACAATTGAAGAAAGCAGGGCATGAGGCAGAGCTCATCGATGCGAAAGAGATATGTCCTGGCATGCTGGACAAGATGTACAAGGAATATGATGGGGATGCTCCTGCATGGATGGCAAAACTTGCGGATAGGATTAGGGAGGCTGATGGTTTCGTTCTAGTTTCAGGAGAATACAACCACAGTATGCAACCTGGGCTCACTAATCTCATGGATCATTTCCAAGAGGAATACCTGCACAAGCCGACGGGCATTGTCGCTTATTCTCCAAGTGACTTCGGCGGTGCACGAGCAGCTATGCAAGTCAGGGCATTCATGGCAGAATTAGGCTCAATCACCATTCCCAGCATACTTTATTTCCCACGTGCTCACACCCTCAAAGAAAAGATTTCAGAAAACTCATCAGGGCTTCATGAAAGGACAACGAAGTTCATCAAAGAACTCATATGGTATGCTGATGCCCTCAAACGCAAAAGGGAATCCTGATGATCATAGAAACACGAGATGCGCCAGGGACAATAGCACGATTGCCATCCCAAACTTCCTCACCGTCACAAATGAACGGATTATTGCTTTTTCCTTGCCCCCTGCAGATATTATTATCCTCCGGGATATCCTGCTTCTTCTTGACCTGATTCTTGTGACTGCCAAAGGGTCTATAATCCAGTAACTGGCTAGTGTGAGCACCATCATAATACCAAATATAGAATAAGGCAACGCCATTAGAGAAGCATCAATCAGACTCATAGGTATGAATATTGCAAGCAAGGTCAAGAAGAGCGCCGAGATACGTAGTGATCTGGAAAGCAACGCCTTCTTTACACCATTAGGAGGATTTTGGCCCTCTATGCGCATAAAAGTCAGCGCAATAAGCACCTCAAGCATGTCTGGAACTAAAAGGAAGGATATTCCTGAGACGAGCAGAGCAAGCATTATTTCCATCACTTGTGAGTTTGATGGGATATTTTTAAGGTTTGTGCGCTCTTGAAAAATTATATAAAGCCTCTATACTAAGAAACCCTATGCAAGACACATTCACCGGGGAGATTGTGCAGTTATGGGTCGATATAGGGCTTTATGATGTCATCCTTCCTTTCCTCTTTGTCTATACCATAGTCTACATGGTGCTTGAGCAGACAGCAATACTAGGCTCAAGGAAGAACATAGACGCTCTTGTGGCGTTCTGTATAGGGTTCATAGCGACTGCTTCCCTCCAGACAGTCACTGCATTGCATGTATTCTTCTCAGCAACTGGATTTTTGGTTGTTGCAGGACTTTGTGTCATGATACTTGTAGGGATGTTCGGGCTTGACTCGGTCATGTCCAAGAAAGACAAGTGGTACCTGAACATCCCAAGATATGCCATTATGACAATCATCGGAGTTGGTATGCTCTACATCGTGGCAATGGCCTTTGGGCTTGAGAGGGTGATCATAGCATTCATCCCACAGGTACCTTCAGCAGTGACTCAGATGGTTGTAGCGGGCGCAGTCTTCGTCCTTGTGATGAAATATATCCTCAGTGGAACTTCTGGTTCTGCCACGGACTCGAACAAAGAATCTCCGAAAAAGGAAAGCGCGCCGGATGAGAAGAAAGCACCTCCAAAAACAGAAGGAAACGGGAAAGCAAAGATAACAAAACCTGATAAGAAGAACCTTGTTGAACGCATAGAGCCAGATGGAGAGGATTTCATCAGACGCTTCAGATGACAGCTATGCCGCCTCTCGCTCGTCTGACACTTCTTCAGCCGCATATGCTTGCTCCTTGTTCTGCTCGATATGACTGGCAATACTATTGTAGATGAACTGTCCGCCCTTCTTGATATCTGGCTCATTATCTGCTATGACTGGTAGCCTATAGACCTCACAAGCCACTGCCTTATGCGAATCATTATATTCTACGATAGCAAAATATCCATCCTGAGTGGTCATATTTATATCAAAACGACCACTCTTAGCGTCATACTTGACATACGAACCATGATTGTGGCCATAGAGATTTATGGAGGCACCCTCGCCCAACTTTTTGAATTCATCAGGGCATTCATACTTAATCTCTTCACCCGCTTCTGTCTTTCCATATACTTGATCATGAGGGCCTTGGTGCCAGAGCATTATTGGTGGTTTCTTATCCTTTGCATGAGCCATGGCATCAGGGTTTTCGCCGACTTCAAGTCGTCCCCATCCCTTGTTGAAATATCTGAGTTCAGCCCCTCCACCATTAGTATTTATAGGGCTCAAGTATACCTTGCCAATCTCATCATTCGGCTTGAAATCCATAGATCTGATATTCTCATGGATTCCAATAGGATCATGATTGCCATGAATAGCATGCTTCTCACCTTCAAATCTGCTAACTATATCTTCAAACATACTATAATGGAAGCTGGCAGAAGCATGATATGCTTCTGCAGTATCTACACCATAATTCTTTCCAAGGGTCTCTGCCACTGCAATGCTGCTCTCACCGACAATATCTCCTCCGAAGACAAGCTTATCCACTTTTTCTTCCGTAGCAGTCGCTACAATCTCTTCTAGACCCTTCTCTCTTGAACCATCATGTTCAAGGTGTATGTCCGAAAAAAACAGTAGTTTTCCCATAATATTCACCAGCAAAGCATTGCGTTATGGATTCTTTAGTGCCGATACTAAATAATGGTAAAACAACTATTTAAATGTTGTCATTTGTAACTATTTTGCAGTGGTATTAATTGGTCGTATGCACACGACCTTATCTTGTTGCAATATGAGAGTTTCCCCTTCAAGTTAAGCTTTTCCAATACCTCAGGCGCTCTATATACATCAGACATCTCCTTGATACCAGCTCCTTTTGGGATATCTTTACGCATCTGCTTAACCATACCATGTATGTCCACATCATCACTCACGAGATTAATACTTGGTTTTTCTCCTATGTCATTAGTATCAATGGCACGTAGTGCCAATGTCATCGCATATGCTACTGTATGACAATCAAATCGGATATTCTCGTGCTTGTCCTTCTCTTCATTCACCATGTTACGGGATGCATCCAGTGCACAGGCCATGAAATACTTGAAAGCGGCAGAATAACGGGCTTTCTCTTTCAGATCTGGCAAAGACATATTCTCTACTTCGTTATGCTCAGCCCACGCACCCTCATAAAGTGTCTCAATTTCCTCATCCGAAGCGGTGTATGGGTTTGGAATCTTGTACTCTATGATATCGAGGATATTCCTAGGGCGGTCTTTATCTGGCTGATGCAGGAACGCGGAAAGCTCATCCGATGATTTGCCTGATGAACCGAATCTCGTGTCATAGGAATCGACAACTTTCTTGTCATAGCCCGAAACAAGCCTTTCTAAGCAGTTCTCGAAGTCGGTAGAACCATTTCGTTGTTTCTCTTGATTCCCCCTAGCAAGGCTAGCTGCTTCAGACGCAGCCGCACCTGAGATATATGTGCCAGGATGGTTTTCTAGGGCCCCCAGAACCTGCGGATCCACCCTCAAAGACTTTTCGCTATTAATCATCATGCTATTGGTGTCTAATAGGTAAACATCATCATTAGAGAGCATAGTATCCAATGTCTTCATATCTGCAGAGAATGGGTCATAATGGAATCTCAGTGATGGATTATTGTCCTTTCCGTAGAAAAGCCAGGTATCGCAATTTTCTGATGTTACGTATGGTCTCCCGACCTTTTCTTCTACCGCTACGTTTTGCTTTGATACCACTTTCGTGCCAGGTTTCTTACGAATAACCTTGAACTTAGGTTTTCTTGGCTTATCAACATTTGCGTCTGTCAAACGACCACCTCACTACCCTATAATGGTAAAACAACTATTTAAATATTTCTTTTTTTGTCACTGTTAAGTAAAGACATAACGAAAGTTTTAAATAGTTAGAAAATAAGGATAATATATGCAACGCGTAACCTATCTAGGAGATAAAGAAGATATCCTAACAAGAGTGACATCTGCAGATATCATGGTCTCTGATTTTGATGGTACAGACGTCAGGACGCCGTTGAAGAGAGCAGTAATGGGATATCTCTCGTCTCCACACAACATACTAAGACATCCTGGACTTGTGTCCTGGGGGTTCAAGGCATTAGTGAAGAAAGCAATGGATGGCAAAGACGCAGAATCTTTTCTCTGGCAGGATCTGACTGAGATTCTTGGTGAAGATACAGAGGATATGATTGAGAAGCTTTATGAGTCTGAAAAGGATAAATCAGAATGTAAACTTGGGCGCTGCTTGCTGCCGGGAGTCAGGGACCTATACGAACAGTTAAGTGATGCAAACAAGTTCTACATCTCTAGGAATTCTCACGATATAATCTCTCTCTATGCACCATTGACAGGAGTGACTCCTGAGAACATACATACAGGCGCTAGAAAAGAAATCCTGCTTGAGGATATCATAGCAAACAATCCTGGAAAGAGATATCTCATCAGAGGGGATTCGCGATCTGACAGCGAGGTCGCTGATGTTGCAGATTTCTATAAGAGAAAAGGACAAATTGACGATTACGTAGCCATCGCAATAGGGGATAGTTCACACAGCAGCAATGAAAATGTAGATGTTGTGGTGAGCGATGACCAGAGAGGACTGGTAGAAGACTTGAGAGAGCACAAGCGTAGACCTTACAAGATGTCTTCTACGGAGCTTTCGAGCCTTGAGGCCAGATATGGACATCCTGGATCCGGATGAGCCATAGATGACACATTGGAAAGGGCCTCAATCGCACTCATCAGATGATAAGCCTCGTATGTTCTTGCAGAATCCTTTTCTGATCTCTTAAGGTCCCTGTGCCTGTATCCGAGGAGCTCTATATGTCTCTGTGCCCTACACAGCTCATAATCCTTCCGACTTATAGAAACATCAAGTCCAGCATCCTTCAATGATTCAAGATAATGCAGTCTTAACTCTTCATTATCATCCATATATGCACGCTCGAATTCTGTAATATTGATCAGTTCAAGGGGTGCTGCCTTCTTGACTTGACTTTCAAAATCAATCTCAAAGAGCAGATCATCTTCTAGCAGATAGTTTTTCAGGTTGCTGTCCTTGTAGAAGAGCTGATCCATGGATGCTAATGGCTTTGATATAGCACTATCCCAAGTTTCTAGGAAATCCTCATCTGTGGGCAACAGTGCATCTAGGCGAGCAATTCGTGAAGTATAATGGTCGGCGCTCACCGGAGGATATTGGTCTTTTGAGGCCGCAGTACTTTGTATCTCGGACAGGTTAGTCAAAGCCTTACCTAGCATTTCTTCTAGCGTTTCTCTGCTCATACCTTTTGCTGCCTCAAAAAGTGTCTTTCCAGAATCTGGTGCTATGAAGCAGTGTTTTCCATCAATCTCTGCAGCAATGCCATGGCTCAGGACATGCTTAAGATTCTTGAAGACCACTTTCAGATTATGCATCTCTACATCACGGTCCTCAGCAGTACCATATTCCTTCAAATAAAGGCCTGGAAGCTTATATACTGGATTCCTGCCTTCAGTAACGTCTACGAGGTATCGCTCGATACCATCACCTTCAGATATCTCATCAAGCTTTCTCATGAATGGAGCCCAATTATCATCATTGGGATTATGCAAATAGTCTTTCACAGCACCATAAGCAACAGTATCTTCCAGATCAGGATCTTGGATTATCTTCTCTAATGCAAAAGATGCTGGCCATCTTGATACACCGCTGTTGAATGTGATGAGGAGCTGTTCATATCTACCAAGATTTCCATTTTTGGTCCTAGAAAATTCTGCATCGACTAGAAGCTTGTAGCCATACACCGCTAAATTAGCAATGTCACTGTATGGGTTTCTTGGAAATGTGCGAGGGACTGATTTGAAATGCCTTGCATAACGTAGCATATCCTCGATACCTTCCATCTTGTTCCCTTTCCTGAAGTGCAACCACGAAGATACGTAAGGATCGCTATGTGTGCTCGGATCAAAGCATTTCTTGATCTCTTCTCCTAACGCCCAGTACTCGTTATCCTCAAGATGTTTATCAGTACGTGCAGACAACGAACACAGCTTTAAGTAGGATGCTATACGATTGGGACCGGAAAGTTTGCTTAATGGCCGAATCATATTATATCCAACGAAACTATATATACCCAATAATAGCCCTGCCAGAGGATTATCTATGATTTTAGCAGGGTCATCGCTGATTGCAGAAAGCACATCTGAGTGTGTATGCATAAAGACCCCCATACCAATAGCAAAGCCAGAGATTTGCGGATGAGCAAGCGGATCAAGCTCAAACTTTTTCTTCGGTCTGGCTGGAGGATTTTCCGTTTTTCCCTTCTGTTCCATCTTTTTCCTCATTTTTCATCTCTTTCCGCATGAAACGCTTGCATCTGGTACAGTATGTCACCAACTTCCCATCTCTAGTTCGTGTCCGGGAATTAATACCTGGTCGGAGGTATGCATAGCAGTGCTTACAGAATCTTTTCTTCAGATTTCCTGGAATGGGCTTTTGGGCCTTCATAGATATCTTCCTGGCAAGCTCGACATACCTATCTGCGTATGCTTGTCTCCTTTCTTCAGGGATTGATTGGAAATGATTATCCGTAAAAAGCTGCTCTGCAGCTAAGAAAAGCTCTACAATCCTCTCTTCAGAAATATCATCTCCCTTCTTTCTACTTGCCCTTGGCATATTGCAACGGTGCCGACTTCTTTTTAAAAGGGTTTCCAAAAATTATTTTAATGAAGACTATGAAGGATACATTATGGAAAAAAACATCCTCATAATCTTAGGGCACCCAAAGAGAAATAGTTTGTGTGGATCCCTCGCGGACTCCTATGAGATGGGCGCAAAATCAACTAAGAACAAGGTTCGACGAATATATCTTGGCGAGATGAAGTTCGATCCTATCCTTAAGAATATGTATAAAGAAATTGAGCCATCCGAAGAGATAGTAAAGCCTAAAGACCTAGAATCTGCGCGCAAAGACATCAAATGGGCAGACCACATAGTATTTGTGTTTCCTACGTGGTGGGCGTCTATGCCAGCGCTCCTGAAAGGTTTCTTAGACAGGATATTCATACCTGGTTTTGGCTACAAGTTCAATGACAAGAGATCTCTTCTTCCAGAGAAATTATTCTCAGGGAAGACAGCACACCTTCTCGTCACAATGGATTCTCCGCCTCTGTACTATAGGTTCATTGTGAAAGAGCCTGGATATCGGCTGATGAAAGACACACTCAGGTTCATGGGAGTAAAGACAACCAGGAATTATTTTGGCTCTGTTAAGCTCGCCGACGAAAAAAAGATTGCAGCATGGATTTCAAAGGTGCACAGGCTCGGTGAGAAAGGGAGATAATGCTTAGGAGACGTCATACCTTGCAACTGATGTGTTGAGCTGCTTACCGACCTTTATGAATGTCGCACGCCTTGAGAATTCCTTCAATTTTCTTGCTCCTATATAGGTGCCTGTACTCCGTAACGAACCTGAAAGCTCCTGTATGAAAGTCTCAACATCACCTTTGTACGGCAGGAGAAGCTCTCTTCCCTCGGATGCTCTATGTTTGGCAACCCCTCCATAGTGCTGATTCATTGCCTTTGAAGAGCTCATCCCGTAATACTCTTTGTACAATTTGCCTTCTCTTTGCACAATTTCACCGCCAGATTCAGTGAAACCAGCAAACATAGACCCCATCATCACAAAATCTGCACCCCCGCAGAATGCTTTGGCAACATCAGATATATGTTCAATACCCCCATCCGAAACAATCAGACCATAACCATTCTCATTGCTCGATATGCCATGTGCAGCATCAGCACATTCAATCACTGCACTCAATTGTGGATAACCAACGCCTGTCTGTCGTCTTGTTGTACAAGCAGCGCCACTACCTATGCCAACTTTGACCATGTCAGCACCTTTAAGCAATATCTCCTCAGTCATCTCATTAGTAACAACATTGCCTGCAACTATGATATGATCGGGGCAACGAGCTCTGAGCGTCTTGACATTCACAAGAAAATTCTCTAAATAAGCATTTGGTACATCAAGCACTATGAATCTGAACCGCTTATGAAGCCCCTGTCTGAGCACTTCATCAAACTTTTCCATGTCCTCGGACCTTATACCCATAGAGTATCCAACATAATCAGGCTCATCAAATTCTTTGAAGAA
>CAZTTX010000037.1:0-8808 GCA_964616085.1 uncultured Methanosarcinales archaeon | reverse complement strand
GCTGTACTCTGCAATCTTGACCCTTCGATTCAATCTCTTCTCCAGAGTCCGGATATTGGAAGCACTTTTGCCCAACGCTTTCCCGACTTTGCCAGGAGATACTATGAATGTCAAGGTATCAGTAGACTCGTCCACAAAGCAATCCTTAAGCCCAACTTTCGTCACAGACTCAAACATGGACATGAACTTCATGAGATCAGCTGAAATTATGCGTCGTTCCATAAGACATCAGGTGTTGCTTCATCTGAGCCCTAGTACAGATATATGATATTTTCTCCTGCAGAAAGTGCCAAGCTCCTCATTATCCATGTCAAGCTGCTCTACAGGGATACCGCTGAGTCCCGAATATTTCTCGACATCCTCTCGGATATCTGTTGGGACATTACTGCTCAAAAAGACTTTCTTCAGGCTCTTGTCACGTATGCCTTTCAACACAGTATCAGTCCCTACGACAATGGTACCATTCTTTATTGAGGTCTTCAATTCATCTAATACTTCAGCCATAAGATTCACCTTCCGAACATCACTGGTTCTTCACCTTAAGTTTAAGCAAGCCAGTACCTACAGGTATCTCCTGATTCAGCATCACATTCTCAATAACACTATTGAGATGGTCAGTCTGACCGAGAAGAGCTGCAGATATCATATGCTTTATCGGAGTCTCGAATGATGCCCGCGCAAGCACAGACGATTTCTCAGAGACTACACCAACACGTGTTATGCCTTTCATCTCGCCCGATGAGCACATTGTATCAGCTATAAGCATTATGTGCCGGACGTCTATATCGAGCCCCTGATCATCTATAACCTTGAATATTTCCTTGATGATAGCAGATCGTGCAGCCTCTATACCAAGCACAGCTTCAATCTCTCTTGTATCATTAGTCGTTGTCCTATAAGAGTCGACAAAATCAAGCTTGAAAATCTCGACGAGATTAGACCCCGATGTCTGTATGAGATACTCATCGTTCCTCTTCACAGGAAGGACGTGACTTATGCCCTTGATACCGGAGACATATATTTTCCTGAGCTTATCCTTTGCTCTATAGAGAGCATTTATATCGTCCTCTTTACCCTTGCCTTTGACGAGAAGAGCACCATCTTTCTCCTTGAGGCTGTAGCCAGTCATCGACTTAGAGACAAGCTTTAGTAGCTTCTTCCGGTCTAGGTTCAGCTCAGTTATCTTATCGTCATCAAGCGTTATGTTGATCGCAAGCTCTGCCAGGTTTATGGAGAATTCCTTGATGACCTCTTCAAACTTGGTCTCTTTGATCATCATAGCAATCTTCTTGATATCCTTACCAGTATTATATGGTTCCTTCAGATGGATCTCCATCAGCGGAGTTGAGATGTTCTGACGGACGTCAAGAATCTCAGTTATCCTAGGAAGACCCATGGTGACGTTCATCTCTGCAACTCCTCCGAAGTGCTTTGTGTTCAGTGTCATCTGCGTTCCTGGTTCTCCTAGTGACTCCGCAGCGATAATGCCTACACTCTCACCCGCATCT
This sequence comes from uncultured Methanosarcinales archaeon, assembly GCA_964616085.1. Classification (GTDB taxonomy): domain Archaea; phylum Nanobdellota; class Nanobdellia; order Woesearchaeales; family CAZJJJ01; genus CAZJJJ01. The sequence continues at coordinate 7,300 of CAZTTX010000037.1, read as the reverse complement.
ATAAGCGAAGAGAAGTACTCTTCTTTCACAGCCTCTAGGATCTTATCAAGCATAGGCTTGGAGATATCCTGCGGTAGATGCTCCTTAAGACCGTCTATGACTTTCTTGGGTAGCATACCTTCATATTCCTTCAGTATCTTATGTATATCGACCATTTGAATCATCCTCACTCAGACATGACTTGCTCTATTATGCTCTTAACATTGACCTGACCAGCCTCACTCCTTGAGACATCAATACCATCCTCTCCGTAATCGAACTGTACGATATTACCAACAGCATCCCTTACTGTATTATCATACTCCACTTTCACATCCTGGAGAGCATTGGCCAAACGCCTATACAGGTAACCAGACTTAGGCGTTCTCAGAGCAGTATCCATCAGCGAGTCCCTTCCAGTCATTGCACAGAAGAAGAACTCATGCGGTGATAGGCCCTTCTTGTAGTTATTGCGTACGAAACCTCTTGCTGCAGGATTAAGGTCATCCTTCTTGAAACAAGACAAGGTCCTGTTCTTGAAACCCTTACTGATCCTGCCGCCTCTCAAAGCCTGCTGGCCTACACAAGCAGTCATCTGGGCAAGCTGGATGTTGTTACCCCTAGCACCAGAATTGACCATTATTAATGTGTCAGTATTCTTGTTAAGATTCTGCTCTACGATTGTTCCTGTGTCGTTCCTAGCCCTATTCAGTTTCTCAAGTATCTTGAGCTCTAGTGTCTGGAACATGCTTCGCCCAGGAAGCTGTTCGAGCTCTCCTTTACGATAGCTGTCGACTATCATATCAACCTCATTCTCAGCCTGACGAATGACCTTCTCAACCTCATCTCTTGCAGAGTCAGGGATATCTATATCAGATATCGGCATGGAGAAACCTCTACGGAGGAGCATCTCTACACCAAGCCTGAATATCTTACCGATGATATCCAATGTCTTATCAGCCCCATACTTCTTGTGCATTATTCTGAGCATCAGTCCAGAACCGCCACCGATATTCTTCTTATCAATAACACCTGCCTTGAGCTCACCATTCCTTATGACTACCATATCCGGATTGTAGTCAGTACCATCTGCATCCTTATTCTCCTGCAAAGAGTACTTAGAGCGGCCCATGAAACCGAAATCATCAGGTATTATAGCAGAGAATATGTGCTTGCCTGTCACTTCATCCCCTTTGACCCTATGGATCTTGGTGAAATCCTCACAACCCACAGCAGTAAGCATGGCTATGGCCTCACTCTTGGAGAACTTCGTATCCCGTGTCAGGAAGAAGTTGCCTGAAATAGAGTCCTGGACACATCCTAAGATTGTAAGTCCGAAAGCAGGACTGATCAGCTGTGTCTGGACTTCCATGAGCACTTCTGCTTCTGCACGGGCCTCTTCAGTCTGTGGCACGTGCAGGTTCATCTCGTCACCGTCGAAGTCTGCGTTGTATGGGTGACAGACAGCAGGGTTTATCCTGAAAGTGCGGCCCGGTAATACCTTGACCCTGTGACACATCATGCTCATCCTGTGAAGGCTTGGCTGCCTGTTGAATAGCACAACATCGCCATCAAGCAGATGTCTCTCAACCTTGTATCCTGGCTGAAGCTCTTCAATCATCTGCTCTTTAGTCTCATCAGTTATCTTTTTTCGCTTGCCGTCAGGTCTGACCACATAATTGGATCCTGGATACTTCTTAGGTCCGTTCTCAACGAACTTCTTCAGATATTCCATGTTCCATTCCTGGACAGTCTCTGGAACAGTAAGGTTCATCGCCATGTCATTAGGGACACCAACCTCATTAAACTCAATCTTCGGATCAGGGCTTATGACTGTCCTTGCAGAGAAGTTCGTCCTCTTACCAACAAGATTATGACGTATCCTACCCTCTTTGCTCTTTATCCTCTCAGTCAGTGTCTTCAGAGGCTGTCCACCTCTGTGCCTTGCTGGAGGCAACTGCGAGACCTCATTGTTGAAGAATGTAGTGATATGGTACTGCAATAGGTCCCATAGATCCTCTATTATTATCTCTGGTGCTCCCGCATTTATGTTCTCGAAGAGACGTTGGTTAATCCTTACGATGTCTCCCAGCTTATGCGTAAGATCATCTTCAGAGCGCTCACCAGACTCAAGAGTGATAGATGGTCTCATTGTGACTGGTGGTATCGATAGAATGGTAAGAACCATCCACTCTGGTCTAACCTTATCGCCATCAAGTGCAAAAGCCTTCAAATCTTCATTTGTTATCTTCTCAAGCCTAGTCCTGATCTCGATAGGGCTGACACGCTTATCATCCTCATAGAAGCTAGTCGGCTTCTCAATCTTTATCTTTCCTTGTTTAGCACTGCAATGAGGACACTTGGAGACATTCTTCAGGTCAGATATCATGCTCTTAAGCTGTCTCCTCTTTGAGACATTACCTTGGACGTGATCATCCTCTTCTTCAGCATCCTCTCCCATTGTCTCGAGAAGGTCAGGAGGATTGTTCGTCAAAATCCTTCCGCATTCACGGCATGTACTACGTAATAGGTTTAGTATAAGGTTCACATACATTATATGTACAACAGGTCGTGCAAGGTCAATGTAACCAAAATAGCCAGGGCTATCCTTGAGCTTACGACCATCTGTCTTACAGACCAGACCAGGATCGATGACACCCATCCTAGTATCCATAAGACCGCCATCAACTGGATAACCTTCTTTATCATATAGCTCAGGTGTCACCACCTTGACTACCGACAACTTCTTCAGCATAGTCGGAGACATAATACCAAAGTTTATGCTTCCAATCTTCTTCTGTACAAAACCGATATCATCTTCCATGCGTATCACACCTTCCCTTCAATCACGTATAATGAACCTATTATCACAAAAATAAATAATCAAATAACCATCTCAGTATTTGTCCTCAAGCTGCATCTTCGGATATATTCCCATAGACTTGAGCTCATCTAGGAATAGCTTGAAGGCATAGCTGATCTGTACTGGGTTGACCTCGGTGTTATCACCATGTATCAGGTCATACACACGCCTGTTATAGGCATCGTTGACTGCCAGCAGACCACTCTTCTCGCTAACCCATACAACAGTATTATCAGCACTGAATCTCTCTTTCAAGAGAAGCGATGCTCCATGAGCAACAAGTGTATCCTTCTCCATCTCTCCCATCCTGAGACCTCCTTCCTTTGCTCGGCCCTCAGTAGGTTGCCGTGTGAGCAGCTGGATAGGACCACGTGCCCTTGAATGTATCTTGTTAGCAACCATATGCTTTAGCTTGAGATAGTATATGTTACCTACGAATATGTTCGCCTTATACCGCTCACCGGTAGTAGGATTGTACATTGTCTCGGTACCATTCTCTCTGAATCCTAAGGATGCTAGCTCTTCTCTCAGCGAAACCTCAGATTCTGAATCGAACAAGGTGCCATCAACATACCTTCCCGAGAGCGCACCAACCTTTCCGCCGATTATCTCAATCATGTGAGATATCGTCTGTCTCGATGGTACACTGTGCGGGGAGAAGATAAGATCAGGAATATGGCCTGATGCAGTGAAAGGCACATCTGCCTGATTGACAATCATCCCTATAATCCCCTTCTGTCCATGTCTCGAAGTGAACTTATCACCTATTTCTGGGATACGCTGCTCTCTCAGCCTTACCTGGACGAACTTGTTACCTTCCTGGTTCTCTGTAAGTACCACAAAGTCCACTACACCTTCCTCGCCATGCTTAAGTGATACAGAGCTCTCCCTATTGATGTTTGAGCCAAGATTATACTCATCAGCACCACTCAAGAATCTTGGAGGCGATACTTTACCTATTATGACATCCCCTTCGCCGACAGCAGCTTCGGGATGTATTATACCATCATCTTCCAAGAACCTGTAATCGTGCTCTGTCCTGTATCCCTTGACATCCTTGTCTGGCATGCAGATCTCATCTACAAGACCTCCAGTATATCTGAGCTCTTCAGCGACAGCGGGCCTGAAATATGTGGATCTTGCAAGACCTCTATCCACAGAGCCCTTGTTTAGTATGATCGCGTCATCCATGTTGTATCCTTCATAGCTCATGACTGCAACAGTCATGTTCTGGCCTGACGGATGAAGATGGAAATCTGTGACATCATGCAACATGGTCTGCACTATCGGCATCTGCGGTGTATGGAGCAGATTAGTGTCCATATCAAGTCTCAGATGATAATTAGAAGCATAATAGCCAATTGCCTGTTTCTGGTTCTTCGAACCACCATTAAGTTTAGTTAGCTGGTTGTGATTTCCGAAAGGCACAAGCGATGTGCAATAACCTACAAGATCAACAGGCGATACCTGAAGATGGGTGTGATCCTTTGTGAGATCATCTTCAGAGAAAGCGACATAGGCGTTCTCTTCTTCCATGGCATCAAGATACTCTATTACACCCTGACTTACAAGATCATCCCAGGTCATCTCGCCCTTCTGGATCTGCTTCACATGGCTTTGTGTAAGTAGAGGGACGCCATTCCTCACTATGATGAGTGGTCTCCTGGACCTACCCTTAGATGTCTCGAGATGCACTTCGTCGAGCACTTCGTCATAATATATGTTGGATTCTGAGGAGACCCTTCCGCTCCTCCTTTCAGTTATATAAGATTCTACAAATGAGGAACCATCCTTCGTGGTCCCGACAAATTTTCCGTTCATGTAGATGTCAGCCATGGAATCACCTTCAACCATATTACCATAATCATTGATATTATCCTTACAATCTCGACACATCAACCGAATGTCGCTTTCTTCATCCCGAGCTCCTTCATCTTCTTGAGGACCTCGTCCTCAGGAGTGTCTTTGGTCACTGTAGTCAAGAGTGCAAGATTCTTCTTGAGACCTATATTAGTACCTTCAGGTGTCTCGACAGGGCAAAGCCTTCCCAGATGGGTCGCATGAAGTGCTCGAGCCTCGAAATTCTCCTGTGATGTGGAGAGCGGGCTTGTTACCCTCTGGAGATGAGAGCAAGCTGCCATGAAATTATGACGCTCAAGCCTCTGAGAGATACCTTTACGTTCTCCCACCCAATTTCCTGTAGCCATCGAACTGTATATCCTGGAAGTCAAGAGCTTGTCACGGATGACTACCTTTATCGAAGGGAATTTACCCCTTTTAACGATACGCTGGAAATTGTATAGCATGTCTCCAATGAGAACGTTGAGGTTCATTCTCAAGAGATCTGCCAAAAGATCGCCACTCAGCTTCACTCTCTTGTTCATGAAGTGGTCCTTATCGTCCTCTGCGATAACTCCCTTGGAAACGAGTATGTACTTCTTGAGCAGCTTGCATAAGTTCATCGCCTTGGCCATCCTGTCTTCAGGCGCCGTGCCGATATGAGGCAGGAGATACCTATCCAGGATCTCAGTCATCCTTTCAATCCTGATATCTTTCGCCTGTGTTATGCCTATCTTCTTGGCAATGTGATCCAATGCCTCTGACGATTCCTTCATGTTGACAAACTCATAGAGATTGACGAAGATATCGTCCTGCAAGGTATCGTCCACAGAGATAGCCTTCATTATGTCTTCATCCTTGGTCATACCCAATGCCTTTAGGATTATAACCAAAGGTATACGTCTGACTCTTGTGAAAGAGAGATAGAATATGCCATCCTTCATCTTCTCAAAAGAGTGTGGAATCTTGTAGGAGCCCTGCTCAGAGAATAACTTGCCTACGAACTCTGATACGCCGCTTGAAGCCCTTTCAACAAGCATGGTATTAGGTGCCAGGTCCTCCACAGACACAAGTACCTTCTCAGTGCCATTTACTATGAAATATCCACCAGGATCGTCAGGATCCTCACCCTTTTCTATCAATTGCTCCCTAGAAAGCTTAGATATGTGGCAATAATTGGATTTCAGCATGATAGGTAAGCTCCCTATCTGTGTCGTGAAAGACTCTCTCTGGATACCATCGATGTGTGCGCTCACCTCTATATATATAGGTGCAGAATATGATATCTTCCTTAAGCGTGCCTCAATCGGGAATATGTCCTTCCTGGAACCATCTGCTTCGATAATCTCAGGTTTCTTAATCCAAATCTTATCAAGCCGGATCTTGAACTCTTCTATATTGTGCGGTATTATGGTCGGCTCGATCTCTTTGTTTTCGTCAATAATCTTCTGGAGCTCAACATCTACGAAGTGGTTGAAGGATTCGATGTCAGACTTCACAAGAGAATCCCCGCCAAAATATGATTTTATAAGTTTCTCATAAGATTTGCTCATTTTAACACCCTCACTCTCCAATCACTGTCCTATAGAAGACAGATTCACCGGAAGATACGCTCTCCCTTGTTATCTTAATGATGTCGCCTACCTTAGCACCCAAATCCTTTATTGCAGGATCATCATGCCTTATCTTAGGAAGCTCTGTTATTGTAATTCCATAGCTATCCAAGACCTCTTTGGCTTGGGAAGCACTTAGAAGTTCATGCTTAGGAACAAGCATGTGTTCGATATTCATCTTTTCAGGAGTTTTTTTCGTTGCCATAAAAGTACCACCACACCCGATATCTCGCGTCAATACATTGGATTGGATAGGCCCGACGGGATTCGAACCCGCGACAACTTGGTTAAAAGCCAAGTGCTCTACCAGGTTAAGCTACGGGCCTGCATGAGCAGTCTCTCGGTATCACCTTGAAGCACTTGGTGAACCACAGACATTGGACCTTCCTATCTTACATAGTTCTGGAACGCCCTGGCCGGGATTTGAACCCGGGTCGAAGCCTTACTGCGACACCCATGATGTCACGACAGGGCTTCATGCTAGGCCAGACTACACCACCAGGGCAGATATGACATATGGATTTCAGACTCAGACCAAAGGACCAAATCTCTAGATTGCCACTCTACCAGCATCTGCATTCTAGGATAACCATCCCTCGAATGATCACCCACCCCTATTAGATGGAAAACAGCACAGCCTCTCCGCTAAATCCATTTTCTGTAATCAGAATTTGGCTGAGGCCTGACGCATGGGGATTTTCATAGCGATATCTTCCATCTGGAAGGTTAGAGTTTTGAGCTCTTTTTTAAAACTTTCGCTTTTTTGAAAGAATCCCCCGGGCCGGATTTGAACCGGCAGCCTCGCGGTAACCGCTCAGCTGTCCCACCATCACACCAACCTTCATGGAAAGTCAGGCGGGCGATAATATCTACAGCCGCGCGCTCTGCCATTGAGCTACCGAGGGTCAAGCCGGAAAAACCCCATTCTGTTAATAAAGGTTTCGGTGAGTCGGGTCTGTCCCAAAAGGTAGAGATATTTATACTGGCCGTAGCAGTCGGCTGGTGC
>CAZTTX010000036.1:0-8846 GCA_964616085.1 uncultured Methanosarcinales archaeon | reverse complement strand
ATCTTGTAGGGCACGACAGCACGATGTGTGCAGGCGTACTATGCACAGAAGTGGCTAGGTTCATCAATAGTGATATCCAGAATGTGGATCACATCCCAGGTATAGCAGCTACTGCTGACAGATCTGATGGTGAGACCATCGAGAAGTACAAGGAGATTACTAGGAACTATGGCTATACCGATGAGGATATGGCGCTCCTTACAGAGATAATAGATTTCCAATCCCACTACCTGAGATTCATGCAGGCTAGGGGTTTTGTGGATAGCCTCTTTGGTGGTGAAGGTGATTTTGACAGGCAGAAATCTATAATGAGGCTTGTTGGCAGTGAGATCAAGAGACGTAATGAGATGACTCTCAGGGCTTCGCGGCACTACATGAACATAGAAGAAGCTGCAGGCACCATGATAATGACTCTTGACGCTGACAAAGTCACGAACAGGGGAGAGTTCCCTGCCATCGGGAAGACTGTCGGCATGACCCATGACTCTTTACGTCAAGAAAACCCAGGACGTGCTATCGTAAGCATGGGACTCGGCCCAGATTTCATAACATTGCGTATGACCGATCAGGCGGAGTTCAGTGTAGGCAAGATTGTCAAACGGATGCAGGAAGCTATACCTCACGGAGGAGTAGATGGTGGTGGACATGAGCATGCGGGCTCCATAAAGTTCTTGGAGGCGGCACGTGAAGAAGTGCATGACCTGCTTTTCAGTATAGTACGGGGCCAGGAGAATCCCGAACCTGATACTGAATGATTCTCTTTTTCCAATGGAAATTTCGTGGTTCGGCATATATTCATCGTTGCCTTACCATATTTTCTTTTTCTTTTCAGAAATGATTTTAAAACCAGGTTGATTAACTTAAGCTATGTCTCAAGTCTCTTTACGGAAATGCAATACTTACGAACCTGCTCGTGTGAAAGAGACCATAAGGAAATCTCTTGATGATATAGGGGGCATTGCTAGATTTGTCAAGCCAGGGCAGAGAGTGATGCTCAAACCGAACCTGTTCTCTGAGATTGCTGTTGGAACAAATGCTGCTACGCACCCTTCTGTGATAAGAGCCGTGGCCGAGCTTGTGATTGAACAGGGAGCGTATGTCTCTATCGGAGAATCTGTCTGTGGTGATAGAGGGAATCGACAGGCTCTAAAGAAACATGCAGGAAGTTTTGCTCGTAATATCCCTTTAAAACTCTCTGATTTCCAAGGAGGACATTTCACAAAAGTAGATATAAAAGATGCTCACATCCTTGATCATGTTGTCTATGCGAATAATTTTCTGAATGCTGATGTGAGGATAAATCTTCCTAAGTTCAAGACACATATGGCAACATGTATCACAGGTGCTGTCAAGAATTCTTTTGGATGTATTGCACATTCACAGAGGATGGAGCTTCACAGGAAATATCAGAAAGAAGACTTCTCTAAAGCAGTCTTGGATATTTTTGCAAATTCTCATTTTGATCTTACCATCATGGATTCTATTGAATGCTTAGAGGGCAATGACGGTCCTGCACATGGTCCGGTTGCGAGATTAGGATATATCGTGACGAGTCAGGACGCAGTAGCGGTAGATTCAGTGGTTTCAAAAGTAGCTGGGATGGAGCCGAGATTCATTCCTACGTGTCATCTGGCTGGACTGAGAGACCTGGGTTCATATGATATCTCTAAGATGTCTCTGAAAGGCGATCCTCTGACGAACAAACATTTTGCAAGTAATATTATGTACGACTATTTCAAACGTCTTTATGAGTCTGGCTCTACGCTTGATAAGACTGTTAGAGTGATTCTGAAAGATAGATGTATCGATTGCCTGGCATGCAAGAATAATTGTCCTGTCTATGCTATAGATTATGGTGAGGATGGCAAGCTTTCCATTGACAGAGACCTGTGTGTCAGGTGCGACTGTTGTGTGGAGATCTGTCCAGTTAATGCAGTGAAGGTTGTCACCAAAGACTGATGAGCTGTTTGTCTGTTTTTTATGATTGTGGGAGCACATGAGTTGCCATCTGGGCCACGCTAATCTCGTCAGCGACAATGTCATCAAAGATATCTAGCGGATCATCTCCATATTTGATCCTGTTCTCGACGAACATCTGGGCTAGGTCATGCAGGCCGTTCCTAGCAAGCGGTACATTCCGTATGATGTGTCCTATGCCTGCAAGATCGAATTCTTTTATGGTTTTCACCCATGCATACTCGAAAGCGATAGCTTTCGCCTCTTCATCATGAGCGTTTCCTTTCTTCTCTGATATGACGTGACCTATCTCGTGGCCGACTACAGTGAGGACCTCTGCCAGAGAAGATTTCTTGACCACAATCGTGTGCATGGGCAAGCCATCTGTCTTATGCTTTGCAAAACCTTGCAGGCCCGGACTTGCGCTAAAAGCATGGCTTGTGAGCTCGTGGAACCTGCTCTTTTCGAGCACTGAGATGCTTATGTCATCAGGCAGATCCCTGTCCATTACTGCTTGAAAGATATCACGGATGTGCGCATCTAACTCTTCTTGCGAGAAATCTTCCGAACTATCATCTTTCTCTTTCTCAATCGGGACCAATACAGGACCTTTGTCATTACGCCATGGCCTTGGAGGAGGACGTGGTGTCATCTGCACTATGCCATAATCTGCTCCTAGACCATATCCTATCGTGCCACAGTGCATGTCATAGACACAGGATGCATCTTGGCTCATCCCAGTCATATATCCCGAAGCAACAATCTTGCTGAGGTTGTCCTGGGTGTCAATACCGTCGTAACGCTCGACATATTTTTCCATGCTAATGGGATCGATTCCATAAATGGGACTGTCTGTGCTCAGGGACATGCTGTATCCTACCAATCCTTCTAGTCCTCCAATTGTCTGATAATGTCCCTGCATGGCTGAACCTGTTGAGTAGATGGACATCTCCTTGCCAGAAAACTGTCCGTATGGTCTTGATTGGCCATAGCCTCCTGTGCTCATCCCGTGGGACATATTGGTATACATCTCCCTTGCTAATATTTAGAAAGATAAAACCTTTACGTACTTCCTGAAAGAAAAGTGAGACATAAATGCAATAATCAGCTCTTCTTCAAGAGCCCCTTTCTCCTGAGTGCTGCAATCTTCCTATGCAAAGTCTCATACCTTATCCCTATCTCACGCGCAGTCTTCGTTAGATTATTCCTATTCCTCGCCATGGATTTCCTTATAAAGACCGCTTCGAACATCTCTTCAGCTTCCTTGAGGGGAAGTATGGTCTTGTCTTCAGTACTGCCTACTATGTCCTTGGTGATCTCTGAGATATGGTTATACAAGCTGTCTAGCCTTCTTGGATGTATTATGTCTTCATACTTGTGCAGAGAGCCTTCAATGATATCGTGGACCCTCGTCTCATAGGGCGTGCTCTCTCTCTTCTTTCTTATGAGTGATGTGTCTACCCCTGTCTCCCCAATCAGCCTGTGGAGTGTCCGCCTGCTGGTGCCTGCTTCAGTACTAGCAGATTTGACGTTTCCTCTGTGTCTCTCGAGAAGTCTTATGAGATAATGCTTCAGGAATGTCCTCCTTGCCTTCTTGAGGTCAGTCTCCTCTTCTGATAACAGATCCTCTACGGGCCCGTTCAGTTTTCTTGTGATGTCCTTGTTGAGCTCTCGTATGCTCACACCAAGATATTTCTGGAAGACGTTCTCAACAAGCTTCTCTTTCTCCTCGTCCTCCATCACTCTCTCAAGTCCATCCTCTCTTCTCATGGGGTTTTTAGCCTGTCTGGATATAAAAATATATTGCATTTATGTCCCACTTTGGACTCATTTTGGCTTGTATCGTGTCAATACCTTTAAATATAATTCTCCTTTTTTCCGTCTTCATGGGCATGCTTGATGCGTATAGGCGAGAGATATCTAAGATCTTCAAGAAAGAAGGCTTAGTGGTCCCTGTAGAGGTTATCGAAGAGCCCAAGTCAAAAGAGCATGGTGACTTGGCAGTCCCTTGCTTCCAGTTCGCGAAAGAGTTCAAGAAAAGTCCCCAAGCCATAGCTGAAGAGCTCAAGGATAAACTCAAACTGAGCAAGGAGTTCCTCAAGGTCGAGAACGCAGGCCCATATCTCAATTTCTTTATAGATTACAAGAAGATAGCCAAAGAGTTCTTGAGTCGTATCAACACAAAAAAGGAAAAGTTTGCGTCTGGGGCCGTTAAGAGAAAGAAAAAGGTAATGATAGAATTCTGTTCACCTAATACCAATAAGCCCTTGCATCTCGGTCATCTGCGTAACATGGTGCTAGGAGAATCCATGTATTCCATAATGGACTATATGGGCGATGATGTGGTGAAATCCTGTCTTGTGAATGATAGGGGTGTCCATATCTGCAAATCTATGCTTGCATATGACCTTTGGGGCAATGGTGTGACACCTAAAGATGCTAAGAAGAAGGGTGACCATCTTGTGGGCGATTTCTATGTCAAGTATTCAGAGCACGAGGATGATGAGCTTGAATCAAAGGTCAAGGAGATGCTTCAGCATTGGGAAGAAGGGGATAAGAAAGTCATCGATCTCTGGAAGCGTATGAACAGATGGGTGCTGGAAGGTTTTGAGGAGACCTATAAGAAGATCGGAGTCAGTTTCGACAAGTTATATTATGAGTCTGAGCTCTACGATAAGGGAAAAGAGATGATAATGGACGCCTACAAGAAAGGCAAATTCATCGAGAAGGACGGTGCTATCATAGCACAGCTCGAGGAATATGGTCTGCCTGACAAGGTCCTAATACGCTCAGATGGTACTACAATCTACATGACTCAGGACATCTACCTGGCCACTAAGAAGATTGAGGATTATGGGCTTGATTCTTCTATATATGTGGTGGGGTCCGAGCAAGACCTGCATTTCAAGCAGCTATTCAGGATATTGGCAATACTGGGCTATAAGCAGGCCGATAGGTGCTTCCATATGAGCTATGGTATGGTGAACCTACCCGAAGGCAAGATGAAATCGAGAGAAGGGACTGTGGTAGATGCAGATGATCTGCTGGAAAAGCTGCATGAGATGGCAAGGCATGAAGTATATACACGCGATCCTTCTCTTGCCCGAGAAGAAGCCAACTCAAGAGCTATGAAGATCGCCCTTGCAGGCCTGAAGTTCTATCTTGCAAAGCAGGACCCTGTGAAGGATATGACGTATGATCCTAAAGCATCGATATCATTCGAGGGCGAGACTGGGCCTTATGTCCAATACACCATTGTCAGGATATGGAGCATCATGTCAAAATCTGAGACCGGATACACGACAAAAGTCAATTTGGACAGGCTCGAGGCTGAAGAATTAGACTTGGTCTCTTTCATGATACGTTATGAGGATGTGCTAGAGCAGGCTTATGAGAAGATGCGACCTAATCTTATAGCCAATTATCTGATAGAGCTTTCACAACGTTTCAATGCCTATTACCACGACACGAAAATCATCAATACGGGCATGGAGAAGGAGAGACTGTACCTGATACGCGCATTGAGCATAATCCTTTCCTCTGGACTTTCACTCTTGGGGATTGAAGTTCCTGAGAAGATGTGACACGAAGATTTATATATTATGCTCTAAGATTCTGTCATGGGTGGGATGTTGGCACACAGAGATAATCTTGATGAGGAGTCACTAAAGGAAAAGATAGACACGACAGGGCATAAATCCATCCTTGTCATTTGCTCGCATTCTGATGATCAGATTCTCGGTCCAGGAGGCACGCTTGCAAAATTTGCTTCTGAGGGCGCAAAAGTATTGACCGTAATCATCTCATATGGGGAGCTGACGCCTGCTTGGATAAAGCATAAGTACACACGTGAAGCACGTGTCAAAGAGGCAGAACGGGCTGACAAGATCATCGGAGGTAAGGGTGTCATTTTTTTAGGACTCAAGGAAAGGAATTTCCTGAAAGAGGCAGAGGAGAAAGAAGCATACTCACGTCTGCGGAAAATCATAAAGAGAGAGGATCCTACGATAATATTCACCCACACTCAAGAGGATCCGCATAAGGACCATAAGGATGCATTAGCAATTGTGAAGAAAGTGGTTGCGGATATGAAGCCAGACTCACGACCCGATGTATATTCATTCGGCATATGGAACCCGCTCCAGTTGCATAGGCGTGCACCTCACCTTGTAGTAGATATCTCCAAGACCTTCAAGAAGAAGATGAAAGCCCTGAAATGTTTTGAGTCACAACGTCTTGTGATACTGCAGCTGACTCCTGGAGTGATAATAAGGGCGAAGCTCAATGGTTTCTTCAGAGGGATGTCCTATGCAGAGGTATTCAGGAGAGTCAATGTAGAGGAATGATGGCAGAAGGTGATGATGTGAAGAAGCCAGAAAAATCAGAGATAGGAAAGACAAAGCCCAAGATAGTTATTGGTAGTGATTGCTATCTCCCACGCTGGGATGGTATAGCAAGTTTTCTTGTCCAGATAATACCACTCCTCAAGAAACATTTCGATGTTACAGTGATAGCACCTAATTTCTATGGTAAACGGCGCCGGATGGAAGGTACCAAAGAGATACTTCTCCCATTGAGGAACATTCGTGTGGGCGATTTTGATGTGCCTCTAGTAAACCGTTCTAGAGTGAAGGCAGCCCTGAAAGAGGCTGATATAGTATGGACGCATACAGTGGGTCCTGTCGGAAGATCTGTGATAAAGGCAGCAAGGTCGATGGATAAGAAAGTAGTCAGCTATGTGCATTCCATAGAGTGGGAGCTTTTCTCTAGAGCTCTAGGTAAGCCTCTGCTCTATAATCCAGTATCATTGATGTCCAGGAAATTCGTGAAGTCTGCGTACTCGAAATGTGATGTGCTGATGATGCCATCATTGGAATCAGTGAATCTTTTCAAGTGGTATAAGATTGATACTAAGATGATAGTCATGCCTTTGGGTGTTGATACTTCTAGATTTGTCCCACCGAAGAGCAAGATTGAGGCTAAGAGATTATTGGGTTTCTCCCCATCATCGATGATAATAGGTTATTGTGGCCGTCTGGCCCATGAGAAGGACCTCAAGACCCTCGTAAGAGCATTTCAGAGGCAAAGAGATGCAAACAAGGACCTTCATCTGATGATTGTGGGTGGTGGTCTTGACGAGCTATCAAGCAAGTTCTCGAAGATTAGAGGTGTAAAGCTTGTTGGGCCACAGGATGATGTTGTCAGATTCTATCATGCTATGGATATATACGTACTCCCTTCACTGACTGAGACCACATCCTTGAGTACATTGGAGGCAATGTCCTGCGAGATACCTGTGATTTCAACTCCTGTGGGAGAGATAAAGAACTACATCAAGAACAACAAGAATGGGCTTATCTTCTCTAAAGGAGACTCTTTTGAGCTCTCTAGGCACATCCAGACCCTTATCGCCGACGAGAAGAAGAGGAATCGCCTTGGAAAGAATGCTAGGACGACAGTGCTTGATAAATATTCTTGGGAATCATCGGCCCAGAGCATTGTGGAGAAGCTTGTGTCTATGACGACGAAGAGATGAAATCTATCTCACCACGGCTCAGTCTCATAGAATCCTTCATCATCTCGAGTGAATGACCTTTCTTCGCTCTCATTGCTTTCCCATGAGAGACAGAGGACACCATAGCTCATCGTGCAGTTGGCTCCTTCATTGTTTGTCACATAATGGTTCCCTATCAGGCCCCAGAAAACAATCCCGAACATCACGATGATGGCTAAGAGATACCATCCTACAATACCTGCTTTCTTTCCTAGATCGTTCATGCTTGTCATCTGAACTCGTCTCTAAGCATCTCTATGAACCTTCCAAAATCATCTTCTTTTATGGCAGCGCCGCATGCATGGTCGTGTCCGCCACCATACCCATCGATAGATTTCAGTATCTTCTCCAGGGCAGGAGCGACTAACGTGTCTCCAGCAGACCTAATAGAGCACCTGTATTCACCATCTTTCCTCCTGCCGATGACAATGATCTTGTCGGGATGCTCGTGTATCAGCTCATTGCTGACCTCTGCAGTCATGCTGGTATTATCATGCTCGTATGTGAACACGACAATCCTGTCTTCAGTGACACTCTCCTTAGCCTCTGAAAGCAGTCGTCTGTAATGCTTGAGTATCTTATCGTAATGCTTGTATATATATTTTCCCCGAGGCGTCTCTTGCTTCAGGATCTCGTAGGGGGAATCTATGCGTGTAAGCGTCTTCATGCACGATAGGACAATCTTTGTGGAGCCTTTAAGCATGAAATAGAAAGCTTGTGCCAATTTACCGATCTCTGAATGGAAGAGCGCATCATCTGGTTTCTCTATGCTCCTATCGAGAAGATCAGGGTACATATCGCAGAACTCATCCTTGAATCCAGGCATGAACCAATCGCCTATGCAACCTACCATCCCTACCCAGATGTCTTTGTTGTTATTCTTGCTTGCAATCTTGTATGCCCAATATGATGTTGGCCAAGTCACTTTCTCGTCAAAATCTTTTGGATTGTAGTAATTGATCCTATCGATGCGTTCATATGGATGGTGGTCCAGGCACAATATCTTTGTCTTGGCCTTTGACACGAAATCTTCTGATATCCTGGAGTTGTCCAGGACGAATATCTTGTCAGGCCCATAGGCCTCTACATACTTCAGGAAATTCTCATTCAGTGTCGGGGCTGCTTTTATAGGCACGCCTTTCCCTTCTCTCTTATATCTGTACAGGAGTATGAAAGATGCGAGCCCATCACAATCATCATCGAAGAAGAATAGTGGCCTTGAGCACTCATCGAGCTCTTTCCTGAACTCATCTAGTTTCTCATCTGGAATCATAATTTATCTCTCCTCTGAGGTCAGACAGAACTACCTGCAGTTTATAAAGGTTATCCATTCCAG
>CAZTTX010000035.1:0-8929 GCA_964616085.1 uncultured Methanosarcinales archaeon | reverse complement strand
CATCACAACACAATTTTGGCTTGTTCTTTTGAAAATATATTTAAATCACACATCATTCCTAAGCATTCATGTATAGGACACACCGATGCGGCGACCTCACCAAGAGAGATAAGGACAAGGACGTTGTGCTCTCAGGTTGGGTAGTCAACCCAAAGAACCACGGCGGCATAATATTCACATACCTCAGGGACAGGTATGGGAAGACCCAGCTTGTGGTAGACTCTAAGGATAAGGACTTATTCAAGACGGCTTCTGGGTTGAAGAGAGAAGATGTAGTAAGGGTCGAAGGTAAGGTAAGAGAGCGACCAAAGGATATGGTCAATAAGGATTTCAGCACAGGAGAGATTGAGATCCTCGTCAAGAAGATAGATATCATTAACAGGTCAGAAGAGCTTCCGATCGAGATCGACGAGAACATCAACACATCTGAAGAGATGCGCTTGAGATACAGGTATCTTGACCTCAGGAAAGATTCTATGCGCGATAACCTGGTGTTGCGCCACAGGGTAATCAGTGCAGCAAGAGAGTATTTCAACAGCAAGGATTTCCTTGAGATAGAGACACCCCTTCTCGTGAAATCAACACCTGAAGGAGCAAGGGACTATGTGGTGCCGAGCAGGGTCAACCAGGGCAAGTTCTATGCTCTCCCCCAGAGCCCACAACTCTACAAGCAGATTCTCATGATAGCAGGAGTTGATAGGTATTACCAAGTGCCAAGATGCCTCAGGGATGAAGACCTAAGAGCAGACAGGCAGCCTGAACATACCCAGATTGATTTTGAGATGAGCTTCGCCACATCTGATGAGATACGTGAACTCGTAGAAGGGATGTGCAGACATGTCCTGAAGAAAGTCAAAGGCATAGAAATAGATGAGTTCAAGACTTTCTCTTACAAGGAGGCCATGGAGATGTATGGCACGGATAAGCCAGACCTCAGGTATGGGCTTGAACTGAAGGATGTCACAGGAATAGCGAAAAAGACAGACTTCAAGATATTCAAAGAAGCAGAGAAGGTCTCATGCCTGACAGTAGAGAAAGATCTCTCAAGAAGGGAGATTGATGAGCTCACCGAGCTTGCAAAGAAGGAAGGAGCAAAAGGTCTGGCATATGCGAAAGTGACCAAGGAAGGTATAGAATCAGGTATATCCAAATTCATTGAAGGGCAATCCAAAGAGATCATAAAGGCAGCAGATGCAAAAGAAGGCAATACAATATTATTCGTGGCTGACCAATGGAAGACCACTTTAGAGACGCTAGGATCAATCAGGAAAAAAGTGGCTTCAGATATGGGCCTTATCGGAGAAGGCATTTTCAAGTTCTGCTGGGTAAAAGATTTCCCACTCTTCGCATGGAACGAGGATGATAAGAGATGGGAGCCCGAGCATCATATGTTCAGCATGCCAAAACCTGAATACATTGACAGCTTCGAGAAAGACCCTGGGAGTGTAGAAGGCGACCTCTGGGATCTGGTGTTGAACGGGACAGAGCTTGCTTCAGGTAGCATTAGAGTATCAAATCCTGATATCCAGGAGAGGATAATGAAGCTTATAGGCCACAGCAAGGAGGACGCACAGAGGAAGTTCGGCTTCCTGCTTGAAGCGTACAAGTATGGTGGACCTGTGCATGGCGGCATGGGCATAGGAGCAGATCGGCTTGTAGCCCTTATCGCTGGGACTACAGACATAAGAGAAGTCATAGCATTCCCTAAGAACAAGGCCGCACAATGCCCGATGGACGGATCGCCCGACGAGATAGAGAAGCATCAGCTGGGAGAGCTAGGCATAGATATCAAAAACAAAAAGAGATAAATATGCCTGCTGAGCATATAGATACATGAGAGACGAAGACGCCATCCATGAACTCATCCGGCTCCTCAAGACTAGATTCTCACCAATCCACAAAAGAAAGGATAAGAAGCAGGTATTCGATTACCGCCTCAGGCATTCTAAGGGACCTAAACAGAAAACACTCAAGATAGGGATGGTCAGCGATATAGAAGGCGATATAGAGGGTGCCAAGAAGACCGCGAAGAAGCTGAAAGGAGAGGAGCCTGATCTGGTCGTGATTGCAGGTGATTGCTATGAGAATGATGCCATAAGATCTGTGCCTATGTTCCCAGGTGAAAGCAACAAGCAGAAGCAGATGAGGAGATGTCTTGAGCCGTATGCAAGCATTGGCACTGAGACCTTCGTCATCCCAGGGAACCATGAGAAAAGGAAGGTATACACCAACGTAATCAACAGGCTGAAGAGAGATCACCCTAAAGTGCGTGATATGCATCTTAAGACATATGTGACAGATGGCGTGTGCATGATATTCCTAGGAGGGTACCATAATGCCATGCTATCTGAACCGGAAGGGTTCATACTGGACGAGACTGACTATGAATGGGTCCACAAGACACTGAAGAAACTCAAGAAGAAGGAAAAACCAATAGTGCTGGTAAGCCATGGGCCTCCCATGAGCCAAGGTATGCTGGATTTCTTACCCTTCTTCGGTAATGTCGGAGATGAAGTGTTGAGTGATATCATATCCTCTTTCAAAGGCGACCTCCTCAACTTGCATGGTCATATCCATGAGAAAGGCGGAGAACAATACAAGTTCAAGGACACCATGGCCATCAATGTGGCATCAGTGACCAAATTCAGCAACCCGAGACGACCTAACAGTTCAATACTGGAGATATCAGAAGACAGGATAAGATACCGTGAGCTGTGAACCCAGCAAAGTTTTTATAAACCTCCTTATTCTCGTGAAGTGCATGGTAACAGCAAAGGACTCAACTCTGCATGGCAGCACCACCATAAAGGAAGCCATCAGGAAAGGTAAAGGCGCTGTGAAAGTCAGGGGATGGGTCTATAGAGAAAGAGGGAGCAACAAGCTCAAGTTCATAGTCCTGAGGGATTCTACAGGCAAAATACAGTGCGTCGTGGATAAGGGACATGTGGGAGACGAGCGGTTCGCTGTTGTAGATAAGCTCCAGATCGAAGCCTCGCTCATCGTCGAAGGTAAGATAAAGAAAGACGAGAGAGCCCCTACAGGATATGAGATAGAGGTAGATAATTTCCAAGTCATAGGGGACTCTGACAATTTCCCGATAGGTAAGGACTTCTCTGAAGAATACTTACTAGATGTGAGGCATCTTTGGCTACGGAGCACTAAGATGGCTTCAATCATGAAAGTGAGGAGCACAGTCTTCGGAGCAATCCACGAGTATTTCAGGAATGAAGGATTTTTCGAGCATCATTCGCCCATATTCATGAGCTCTCAAGCAGAGGGCGGAAGTACGCTTTTCTCAGTAGATTATTTCGGCAAGGAGCTCTATCTTGCACAGACATGGCAACTGCACGCAGAAGCCATGATATTCGCACTAGAGAACATATACTGCATTGCACCATCATTCAGGGCAGAGAAATCGAAGACAAGCAGGCATCTTACCGAGTATTGGCATGCAGAGATGGAGATGTCATGGTGCAGCTTCGACGATGTCAAGGACCATGGTGAGAAGCTGATAAAGCACATTGTAGGCAAGGTCATCAAGGAGAACAAGGATGAGCTCCAGGACCTCAAGCGAGACATCTCCAAACTGGAGCCTGTCGTGAAGAAGAAGTTCGTAAGGATGACTTATGACGAGGCCCTCAAGATACTGAAGGATAAATGTGGCATGAAGGTGCCATGGGGTAAGGACCTTCGGACTGTCGAGGAAGAGAAGCTTACCGAGCTATATGATGTTCCCATCATAGTCAGCGATTATCCTAAGAAGGTCAAAGCGTTCTATATGAAAGAGGTTGAGGGCAATCCTGACCTTGTTGAAGGATGCGATTTCTTGGCTCCCGAAGGGAATGGAGAGATCATAGGGGGGTCCCAGAGAGAGCATGATATAGAGAAGATAAAAGAAAGGCTTGAAGAGGAAGGAGAAGATATTGAGAGGTATGGGTTCTACCTTGATACCAGGAAATACGGTTCCATACCACACGGAGGATTCGGGCTAGGAGTAGAACGTCTCATAAAATGGATATGTGGCCTTGATAACATCAAAGATGCGATAGCCTTCCCTCGGACGATGCAGAGATATTATCCATGAGGTTAAGTATATGGTAATACCACAAATTAAAGAAAAAACAGATGCTGACTCAGTATCTAATCCGATTGGATTTCTAGATTCTATCAAAAAAGTGAGTTCACTCCCTGATGTTGTCCCAAAGGGAGTTATTTTCTGTTATGATCCCAGATTCTTTAAAGATATATGCAACACAGAAAAAACTAAACAGTATGATGGCTTCTTCAGGAATTTGTTTTATCTTGAGAGATTCAATAATGAAATTGCAATAATTGGAAGCTTTGGAATTGGAGCTCCAAACGCAGTGGCCCGGCTCGAAGAACTCATTGCATTCGGAACCAAAAATTTTATGTCTATTGGATCAACAGGATCTTTACAAAAAAATTTAGAAATAGGTGACATAATTCTTTGTGAAAAAGCCATAAGAGACGAAGGAACTAGTTTCCATTATGCTAAAGCTTCAAAATATGCGACATGTAATAAAGAATATATATCAGAAATTGAAGATATACTGAGATCTAAAAAAATTACATATCACAAAGGAACTTCATGGACAACAGACGCAGTATATAGAGAAACAAGATTAGAAATTGAGCAATATTCTAAAGAGGGAGTTCTTTGTGTTGATATGGAAGCATCTGCGCTTATAACAGTGTCAAGATATAGAAATGTAAGATTTGGAACCCTTTTTTCTGTTAGCGACTCGCTTGTAACTGATACTTGGGATGTAAACTTTCATTCAGAAAAATTAAAAAATTCCTTAAACACAATCTACGATGTAGCAACAGGTGTCCTTAGTGCTTGGAATAGTCAGAAATAAAAGATCACTTCATTATTGAAGCGATTACTACCCCTCCTGCCAGGAAAGTCATCACAGATTCTGCGAACCATGATACAGCCAAGAGATCAGGTACGCCAAGCACTAAGAATGTGTGCAGCAGGAATGGTATCCCTACGACAAAAGTTAGGAATACACCATACAACAACCCCTTCACCCAATTCTTGTGTGGTGCATGGCCATGTATAGAGACACGTACCATATGATAGAAGAACGAGAAGATGAACCCTACAAAGAATGACACTAGCGCAGAATACAAGAAGAATGACCAAGGGATCTGACCTGCGACAGGAGTCACGAACCTGCTCCATAAGCCGGCGAATTCTAGATTAGTGTAGTAGAACCTGTTCATCCAGATCCCGAAAAGCGAGATGGCTTCTGCCACAAGCATGAAGAGGAAACCTGCCAAGAGTCCTCGAGGTATATTGAAATCTATCGAGTGCTCAAACTCTTCTATATTACGCAAGAAGAATTCTACAGGACCTTCATTCCGTTTCTTTCTTCGAGGCACAGGCACTGTGGAAAGTCCTGGGATTTCAGTATGAGAATATGTTGAATTTTTCTTAGAAGTCTTGGATGTCTTTGGAGATGTCGCTGATCTCTTCTTAGCCTGTGTTTGGGAGGACTTCTTCTTTCCTGATGTAGGAGCAGATGCTTTCTTCTGCTTAGAAGTAGATTTACCAGTAGCTTTCTTTGGTCCAGACTTGCTTGAATTTGATCTCCTAGTTGGCATTATTGAACCCTCCGCACCCAATGATATCTAATCTATAAGAACATGATTTAAATAATTTCTGATTTTTGTCACCAACAGAAGACACCTCTCCAGATTTTTGTCCCGCATGTTTTAAATACCATAAGACATTACATCAATCTGGGTTTCAATTATACTTGAGGGGTCATCTTGGCAGATAACAAAGCAGCCACTGGGAACAAGACATCTGGAAGTGCTCAGGAGAATAAAGAGCAGAAGAAAGATAACTATCATGGCATGGGTAAGTACGAGGTTGTCAGGGAAGACGAGGACACAATCATAAAGATCAATTATGAGGACTCCTTCTCAGTACCCTCCATAGAAGACAATGAGCACTGCATGTCAAGAGTAATAGACATTCTGACCCAAGTCAAAGGAGCCACAAAGATAGTCTTCTTCCAGAAAAGGGATTACGAATATGATTATACCCAGACGAGGATGCTGCACGAGATCGCTAGCCTCTATACGCGTTTCATCAAGGAAAAGAAGCTATTCTCATTAGTCAATCTAGGAAATGATAGTTATGGAAGCAAAGCGTATTATGAGATACAGAAGATAATCTTCGACAAACTAAAGAAAGATCCTGTGGGTGCCTTCGTGGAGCTCGTCAGGATACGCAGACGTGAGAAGATCAATCTTGAGAACACTTCTGGTAAATACCAGAAAGACAGGATACGTAAATACCTGGAGACACTGAATGAAGCCATCAATTATTTCGAGAGGACACGGCTCATCACAATAGCAAGACCATACCTCCAAGGGTTCAAAGTTGGTGATAGAGAGGTCTATCGGCAGATATTCAACCCCACAATAAAACCAGACTTTATGCACACACGCCTCATGGCCGCATATCCGCGTGAAGGGACAGAAGTAGATAGTTATATGGTCGGAAACACGGAGATAAAAATTTTCGACCTCCCAGGGAATGTACAGAACCTCTACCACATGACACCCCCTGAATTCAAACTGGAAGAAGAAGAATACGAGATTCTCGATTCTGCACGTAATATCTTAGCAGAGCATCAGCCTGAAAAGAGTGACTTCGTCAACCCTGAGAGGATGCGTGAGGTATTCCTCAATGTAGGCACAGATCTGATAACAGAACTGGCTTCGCAACGAGGCTATGATTTTGATGATGCGAAGATAAAAGAGCTTGCCGAGATACTCGTAAGGTATACTGTAGGTTTTGGATTGATAGAGGTGTTGCTCCAGGATGAAGAGATGCAAGATATCTCAGTGAACAGCCCATTGGGGCATGTTCCAATATACATAGTTCATGGGACGCATGGAGATTGTGTGACTAACATCCTACCTGCCAAAAGCGAATCTGAATCATGGGCATCAAAGCTTAGGCTTATGTCAGGAAGGCCACTTGACGAGGCCAACCAGATTCTTGACACTGAGCTTGAATTGCCTGGTGCCTCGGTGAGAGTCTCAGCGATAACTGAGCCTCTCGATCCTACTGGATTAGCATTCTCTTTCAGGAAACACAGGGACAAGCCATGGACGCTGACTCTTTTCCTGAAGAATAAGACAATATCTCCATTAGCTGCAGGATTGATAAGCTTCTTAGTGGATGGTACCAGAAGCATGCTCATATGTGGGACACGCGGTTCGGGAAAGAGTAGCCTCCTTAGCAGTGTGATGATTGAGATAATGAGGCGATACAGGATTATCACCATAGAAGACACACTAGAGCTGCCCACGCCTGCAATGCGAAAACTCGGCTTCAATATCCAGCCGATGAAAGTTGCCAGCGCTTTGGCAAAAGGTTCTAATGAGATGCCTGCGGATGATGGCATCCGTAGCACACTCAGACTGGGTGATTCATCATTGATAGTAGGAGAAGTGAGAAGTACAGAAGCAAAGGCATTGTATGAAGCAATGAGGGTCGGTGCTGCTGCTAATGTGGTCTCTGGAACTATCCACGGCGATTCTCCATTTGGCATATATGATAGGGTTGTGAATGACATAGGTGTGCCCAAGACATCTTTCAAGGCAACAGACATCTGCATCATTGTCAATCCCATAAAATCCGCGGATGGACTGCATAGGATAAGGCGTGTGACCCAGATAACAGAGGTCAGGAAAGATTGGGAAGAGGACCCTAACACAGAAGGAGGGTTCGTCGATCTGATGAAATACAATGCAGATACAGACACACTAGAACCTACAGATGAGCTGCTTAATGGAAACTCAGAAATCCTCAAGATGATAGCAGCAAACATAAAGGATTTTGCAGGTAACTGGGATGCCCTTTGGGAAAATATTGAGACAAGAGCCAGGATAAAGGCCGAACAGGCGAATAAGGCAGAAGAGATTGGTGACGACAACATATTAGAAGCTGAATTCGCTATAAAGTGCAACGATATGTTCCACAAGATCACAGAAGAAGTGAAACGCTCAACAGGGAAGCTTGAGCATGAGGAGATCTTCGCAAAATGGAAGGATTGGTTCGAAAAAGAGATAAGGAAGAGAGAGAGGCTCAAGCTTGAGAGGCATGAGACTGAAGAAGAGACAGCTCAGAGAGAGAAGGAAGAAGAATTGAACCCAGATAGGATAGAAGACCAAATCTATGGTGCGCAGGATTTCGACCTCGGCTAAGGTGATATCGATGAAGATAGCCATATTAGGTGGAAGCACGACGATAGGAAAAGGAGACCCTGAGCATGGAGGATGGGCCGGCAGATTAAGGACATGGATTGAAAGTGATGACGAAAATAATACTGTCTTTGTACTCGGCATACCGGGAGAGTCTTCTGATGGGATGAAAAGTCGTATATCGCATGAACTTAATGCAAGAGATCTGAGCAAAGAAGATATCTGCATCATCGTGCTCGGTATGAACGATTCGAGAAAAGATTCCGAAGGAGAACATGAGGTGCCAATAACTGCCTTCAAAGAAAACTGTTCATCTATACTTGATGTAGCACGAGAGCATACAGACAAAATTCTAGTGATTGGCCCTGCACAAGTAGATGAAGAGAGAACTACGCCTTTCAAGGGAAAGCACTATCTGAATGACGATATAATCAAGTACGCAGAGGCACTGAGAAGCATATGCAAAGACAATGATGCACAATTTATAGCCATGCATGAATCAAAGACATCTCCTGATGCCCTTTTAGACGGGCTACACCCAACACCAGAGGAGCATGAGAGAAGAGCTAAAATCATTGAAGAAGTAATCTCAGAGATGATGTGAAAAATTCTTTCTTGGGAATCACCGGGTTTGTCCCAAATGGAGTTTTTTTGTATACTGACCTACTGGCTTACCCGC